>DATAEJ010000185.1:0-12017 GCA_036258095.1 Candidatus Angelobacter sp.
TTCACGCAGGCGAAGACGAAGCTGCAAGCCGAGCTGCGCAAACAAAAGCGTGAGCAGCTACGTTCCACGCTCAATCAGAATCTGCGCAAGACGGCGAAGATTGAGGTGTTGTCCTAGAGGCCGTCATGCAAGCAGCCCCCCAACACGGCCTGAGGAGCAAAAGCCAACAATTATTACTGGCGTTCTTGCTGTGCTCAGCGGCTGCAAGTGCTCAGGTCACTGTGGGCGAGAACCTGAACATGAAGATGACGGAAGAGATTGGGTATGGTTACAGCGCCAACTTTGGAAACCAGCCCAACTCCTCATCTCACAACCAGGGGATCAACTCGACCGGGGACCTCAACGGCTACTACTTCAATCCGAATTTCATTTCCTTCCATCTCCATCCTTATTACGACCGCGATCAGGAAAACACGGAATCGCAAAACGTGGTCCGGAGCACGGGTATCGGCGCCATGGCGAATTTCTTCGGCGGCAGTCATTTTCCAGGATCGATCTCCTTCGGAAAAGACTTCAGCGCAAACAGCGAGTTCCTGGTCGCCGGCATTCCAACCGTGAACACCGACTCCGCGAATCAGACCTTCGCTATCACCTGGAGCGCTTTGATCCCCAAATGGCCGACACTCACGGCCAACTATTCGGTCGCTTCGAGCACGGCATTTCTGGAAGGGCTGGATGATAGCCACAGTGGATCAAGGAATTTCAACCTGACATCCACTTATCAGCTGAGCGGATGGAGTCTCCACGGCAACTTCAACCACAATTCAAGCGACTTCAGCGCTCCGGGATTTCTCCTGGCCGAGCCCATCACAGGCAGCGGATCGGGAACCAGTTACGGATTATCCGCCGGTCATCGCCTGCCCTTGAGGGGCAGCTTCGGCCTGGGCTGGTCGCATTCCAATTTCGAAGGCTCCGGCGGCACCGACTGGAGCAGCGACTACCTGACCGCCTCAAACTCCTTCATGCCCTGGAACCGGATCACGCTCTTTCAGAACGCCAACTACACAACGAACCTGGCTGTGTTGCTGAGTGATACAGCGCTGAACGGGGTGACCGTCGCGGCGCTGCGGAGCGAATCTGATTCGCAGGGGTTCTCTTACAATGCTGGCGGCAGCATTGACGTGGGACATGGCTTTTCCGTGGGAGCTCAATACACCTACCGTTTGCAGTGGCTGCTGGGACAGCGCTTCCAGGATTCTCGGTACGGTGCGAACGTCAATTACCACAATGCCACCCGACTGTTCGGCATGTTGTATTTCGGCCTTGGTGTTATCGATACGGTGACTCAGGACGGCAACAGCGGCACGGGCCTGAACGCTACGGTGGGAATTTCCAGAAGATTCGGCCGGTGGGAAACGTCCGGTGACTTCAACTATTTCCAGAATTTGCAGACGCTGGGAACCACGGCGCTCACCAGTTCATACATGTTCGGTGGGTCGGTCAAGCGGAAGGTCACGAATGACCTGAGAGTCGCACTGGGCTATCGCGGCTCGCACAGCGGCCTGGTGGCGGTGGATGGCTCGCGGAACCGTGGGGAATCGGCGAGCGGCACTATTTCATGGAGGAAATTCAACTTCGGCGGCTCCTATTCCGAGTCCGACGGCACCGCTGTGTTCACGTCCGCCGGTGTTTTGACTCCGACGCCAGTCGGCTCATTGCTTACCGACGAATTCATGCTGTTTAACGGGCGTAGCTGGTCAGCGAACGCCTCCACTTCGTTTTTCCGGCACCTGTCCCTGGCCTCCGGCTATTCCCAGTTCCGAAGCGAGACGAATCGTCTGGATCAAGCACTTCTGGACCGGGGAAACCGCTACAATTTCCGCACCGAATACCGGCTTCGTAAATTCACCTTCGTCGGCGGCTACAATCGCTCATGGCAAGACGTCAGCACGCTCCCTCAGGGACCACGGATCGTAAACTCCTACTACATGAGTGTGTTGAGATGGTTCAATGTCTTCTGAGCGGCATGCGCGAGCGTAAAACCCGATTCTGGTTCTGGACAGGCGCTCTCATCTTATTGTTGGCGGCGCCGGCCTCCAGCAAAAAGGACAAGGCTGCCTCGAACGCGCCGTGGCCAGAACTGCTTCTGGATGGCGGTCGCAAGCTCACGTACGAACAGACACTCAAGGCTGAAAGGGACGTACGCGGCAAGCCCGGCTTCTGGACCAAGGTTGTCAACGCGGCGATCGGTGAGGCTGACGTGCGGCCGATGGTACGGCCGTTCGGGGTGGCAGTGGACTCGCGCGGACGGATCATCGTGACTGACCCCGGGATCGGCGCCGTGCACATCTTCGATCCCAACGAACACAAGTACAAACTCATCGATCGATGGGACAACGGCAAAGACCCGATGCTCGAGCCGCAGTGCGTCGCTGTCGACGAAAAGGACAACATTTACGTCACGGATTCGAAGGCGGGGAAAGTCTTCGTATTCGATCCCAGGGGCAAAACGCGGCACGTCTTCGGAAGCCTCAAGGGGGGCGAGGGATTTTTCAAACGCCCGACAGGGATTGCCATTGACAACGAGACGCATCGGGTTTACGTAACCGACACGCTGCGCGACCGTGTCTATATCCTTGACGCAGACGGAAAGGTCATCCGCGATTTTGGCAAACGCGGTGCGGAACCCGGCGAATTCAATCTGCCAAATGCCGTGTATGTAAAGAACGGGAACGTGGTCGTGGTGGACGCTATGAACTTCCGCCTGCAACTCTTCGATCGCGAAGGCAAGTTTCAACAGATCATTGGGTCCACCGGAGACCCTGCGGGTGGGATCTATCGGCCCAAGAGTGTCGCCATTGATTCCGAAGACCACATCTACATCGTGGAGAGCGAGTGGGGGTTGGTCGAGGTGTTTGACCGCGAGGGCCAGCTGCTCTATCGATTCGGCAATGGAACCGGGTTCGGCCAGTTCGTCCTGCCAACCGGCTTATTCATCGATCGCAACGATCGGGTGTACCTGGTGGATTCTTATAACAGCCGGGTGCAGGTGTTCCAGTATCATGCGCTGAAGCAGGCCGCTCAGGGAGCGAAACAATGAGGTGGAGATCCACAATTCCACTGATCGTATTGCTTTGCGGGCTGACACTTGTCGGGATCATTGCCGCACAAAATTCTCCTCCGCCGCAGCGAGAAGTCCTGGGCGTCCACGACCTGGGAGCGGGGAACTCTCCCATGCACGGGCAGAATACGAACGCGTGCATCTACTGCCATGCGCCTCACAATGCACTTTCGACTACGCCGCTGTGGAACCAGACACTTTCGACATCACAAACCGTCCTCCATCCGGCAGCGACGGACAGTCCCGGTACCGCGACTTCGGTCGGACCCACAAGCAAACTTTGCCTGAGTTGCCATGATGGGACGGTGGCTGTCGGGCAGAGCGTTGGTTTCGGCATGCTGCAGATGACGGGTGCGTTGAATGCCAAACTAGGTACAGATCTCTCGGGCTCGCATCCTTTCAGCGTCCAGCCGCAACTGAAAGACGCACCTAGCCTGGCGACGACATTGGTGAGTTCGCATCAGACCAAGGACGCCACCGTGAAGCTGGTCAACAACAACGTCGAGTGCAACACCTGCCACGACGTGCACAACCAGTTCCGCGATACGTTGATGCCCGAGTTTCTGGTGCGTGACAACACCTCCGGCCAGCTCTGCTTTGCCTGCCACGATACCGGAGTCCGCACCGTCAATAATCGGACGAACTCGCTGACGGCCTGGCCGAACAGTATCCATGCAACTTCCAAGGCTACCGTCGCGCCTAAGGCCGGCCTCGGCGGATACGCGAACATGAATCAGATCGCCTGCGGAAGCTGCCACTCGTCTCATAACGCCCTGGGCTTTGGGCTGTTGCGGAAGAACCCGAACCGGCCGGCAAACACCGACGATACTTCCCAGGCCTGCTTCACGTGCCACGACGGGAGCGACAACCTCACGCAACCGATCATGAATGTGCTGGCGGACTTCAACACGCCAGGGCAGAGGGCGCATCCGTTCGCAGATGCCACCAACCAGCATGCTGTAGGAGAACCGATCGTCCTCGATCGCAACCGGCACGCCACCTGCGCGGATTGCCATGCCGCTCATGCGGCCCAGCCAACACTGGGGTTTGACAGCACCGCGAACCTCCGCCCGTCGCAGATGGGTGTGGCGGGCGTGGGCGCCGACGGGATCGCCAACAGTACTGCCACGTATCAATTCGAAAATTGTCTGCGGTGCCATGGAAAGAGCTCGGCGAAGCAGAGTCTGGCGACCTATGGCTACATGCCTGCACGGGCCATGTACGCAGGCGACACGCTGGACGTCTCCCTGCAGCTGGGGTATGGCGCACTATCGGCCCATCCCGTGATGCGCGATGCCGTCAACCTGGCGCGTCCCAGCGTCCTCAAAAACATGTGGGACATCAGCTTCAAAGTGCAGACACGGCCGATGAGCAGCCGCGTGTTGTGCACCGACTGTCACAACAGCGACAAGAACCGCGAGTTCGGGGGCAGCGGGCCGAATGGCGTTCATGGCTCAAAGAACGACCATATTCTGGAAAGGCAGTACGTCACCAGCCAGGTTTTACCCGGCGCGCTGCCTGGCACGACCATCGCCAACCTGCAACGAAACCCGGTGCTGGATGCGAGCGTCGCGTCACCTTATGCGCTTTGCGCCAAGTGTCACGACCTCAATTACATCAACTCGGGCGCAAGTTGGCCGGAGCACGGGCGCCATATTCAGCGCGGATTCTCCTGCTCGGCTTGCCACAGCGCACATGGCGTACCCACTGGCACGACGGGAGTGACCGGCCAGGGCCTCGTGAGCTTCGACATGAACGTAGTCGGCCCAAGAAGCGCGGGGCAGCCGGTTTCTTATCGTGGGGGAAGCAACTGCACCCTGACCTGCCACAGTCACGCGCACTGACAGCACCCGAACCAGAGGCGATCTTTCAGGATTCGCGCCTCCTCTGCACTTTCCGATGTCAGCTGCATCCATCGTCCAGCTATATGCCCGATTGCTATTTGCGAGTACTTGCTTTAACTTTCCGCTACACACTTCCAATCTCAAGAGGGTTCCATGTTCTGCTCGAATTGTGGTGCTTCCAATTACGAGGGTTCAAGACACTGCTCCAATTGCGGCCGAGTGCTGCAGCCGCAGGCAGTCAGCACAGAGGGTGGCGCTGCACCAGCCCTGGCACCGCAACAATCGAGCAGCGGCGGGACGTACTCGCTTTATGTGGACGTGCAACAGCTGCCCTACACTCCCACAGATGGCAAAGCGACGGCCAGCCTGGTGCTGGGGATTCTTTCCTTGCTGGGTTTCACCGTAATCGCCGCTGTACCCGCCGTGATTCTCGGGCACATGTCGCGCAAGAGCATCAAAATGAGCGCTGGGCGCCTCAAGGGGAAAGGCGTAGCGCTCGGCGGACTGATTACCGGATACATCGGACTTAGTTTCATCCCCATTCTCATCGTGGCGTTCATGGTCATGCCCAACCCTCTGCGCGCGCGCCAAACGGCGAACGGTTCCTCAGCGCAACAGATTCTCAGCAACGTGAACTCCGCCCAGGTGCTCTATTCCAACGCTAATCCTGAAAAAGGCTATGCAATGGATCTGGCAACGCTGGGAAGCGGGCAGACGAGCGGTCTGGACCGGCAGCTTTCGCGCAGTACGTGTATCTCTGGCGCGTGGTGCGTGAAAAATAAATACAAATACTCACTCACCGGGTTTTGCAATGTCGATGGGCTCTGCAAAGAGTACGTGGCTGTGGCCACGCCCGTCGATGCCACTGTCACGACGCGCAGCTTCTGTTCCACCTCTGACGCCGTGATCCGCTCCAAGCGTGATACAGCCCTTGCCGAGCCCCTCACCACCGCCGATGAGTGCAGCAGTTGGGAGCCTTTCCAGGGACAGCCAAACTAATTCTGCTTCCTGCTCTCCTCGGCGGCCACGCGTTTCTGGATTTCCTGAAAGGAGGCGTCGCTGCGAAGGTTGTCGAACGCCTTGTCATTCAGTGACGCAGAACGACTCAAGCCCGTAGCTGCTGCGCGGCGCAGCTCGTCAATTGCGCCTTTCTTTTCGTTCATGGCGGCGTGTACTCGGGCCAGAAGCAGGTGTGGCCATGGCGATTCCGGTTTAAGAATCGTGCATGCAGTGAAGAAGTCTTTGGCACTACCGTAGTCCTTCTTCAGCATGTCCTTCTGGCCGCTTTCGATTGCAAAAATAAATGCTCCGCCGACTGCTCGCGCAACAGCATGGCGCCTCTCCGCATCATGGCTGCTCTCCTCGGTCCTCCTTGCCTCGGATGCCTGGGATTCAAGTTGTTCAAACAGCAACCCAGATGGGCCCTGCTTTTCACTGAAACTCTGGACCGTACCGTTCAATCGATTCGCAATACTGTCTTCCAGATCCAGGGCAGCATTTCGTTCCTTTCGCGCCTTACGCAATTCTGAACTCTTAGTGAGTTCCTGAGAGAGTTTTTCTGCTTCTGGCGTTTCATGGAGACCGTGAAAATCCTGCACCAGTTGCGCATACTCCCGCTCCGCATCCAGGAACTGCCGTTGTTCGCGTGCCAGGTCTGCGTCATGCAGCCGTCGTTTGTATTCTGAAGCTATAAAGTCCTTGTCCTGCGGCAGCGTCCCGCGAGACATCGCGCGCAGTTGCATCCACGCCAATGCTTCTTCAGCTACTTGTGGCGGCATCCAGGAGTGCGGGCCGTCGAAATACGTGAGCGCCGCGGCTGCATGGTGTGCCTTCAAGTCTTCGAAGGATTGCGAGAGTTCGCGGAAGTTGAAGTCTTCGGTTCCGGCCACGAGGAACCAGTCGGCGATTTCCGGCGCAGGAAGGGAGCTGCCTTTGGAGATTCCGGCGCCGCAGGCAATTATGCCGGCGACACATCCTTTGCAGTGAATCGCGATGCTTATGGCAACGCGAGCGCCACCCGAAAGGCCAGTTACATAAATGCGCTTCTGGTCGATGGCGTAACGGCTGAACACATCATTCGAAAACAGTCGAATGGCCTCGGTAGGGTCTATAAAGTTGCGGGAATTGTTGCTTCCCGCCACGATCACCCCGAACTTCTCCGCCGCCTGTTGAAAAACTTTCACTGCCTCCGCGCCGTTGCCGCCCGGATCGAACGCCATCAACACAGGCCACCTTTTCTCTGGCGTGTACTGGGACGGAAGATAGAGCGCGTATGACTGTGAAGGATCATCCAGCACCGCCACGGCGGGCTGAACAACGCCTGGCTGCGGCGTCTGCGCCGCAAGCATTCCAGACAGCAATGCAAAAATAATCGATATCAAACGATGAACTCTCACTGCGTCTCCGGTTTTCTTTGTCCAGGGATATTAGACCGTGCCAGGTAGCGAATGGCGCGACCGCGCTGCGGATTTTCCGTTACAAATCGCAGGTACATGCCCAACCGTGATTATTTTCTGAAAACCGGACAAAACTTTCATTTATTCAAATAGCCCTTTCCCGGCTTCTATATTCACCTTCGCTGCAAGCCCACCCTCCCTCGCTAAGTTCCCGAACGCGTTTCTTGGAGGCGTTGCTCATGAAGTCCTTCGCAAATGCTTTTCGCAGTATCGCCGCTCTTGCTGTTGCTTTCGTGTACCTGGTGGCAGTCCCGGCACCGGCGCACGCTGACGATAACACCATCACGTTCCTCCGTACTGACGAACCCGGCCGTTGGTTCAAGAACACCGCAGGCCCGGTCGCAGGCACACAGTCACTGGCTGTGGCGTCACCCGGGGTTCAGGTTCGATTCAAGGACGGTAACTCCAACGCTATTCACACCGTTACCAGCCTGATCTTCCCGACGGGGGCCGCGGGAATGCCGTTCGACACCGGCAGCCTGCAGACCAACCAGCAGGCCCGACTGACGCTGACAACGCCCGGCCTGTACGTCTTCACCTGCAAGATCCATCCCTATATGTTTGCCGCGGTGATCGTGGATGATCCGGCGACCCCGGGACTGGACCTCGGTGACAGCATCACTCTGGTGAACGGCATCACCGTTCCGACCAGCAGTGATCTCGCGACCCGTCTGCTGCGAACTTTCTTCATCGCCACCAATCCAGCCAATTGGCAGGATTTCAGCAAGCCGACGTGGCACATCACCTATCCTGACGTAAATGTCCGCATCACTGGTGGGGCCGTGGTCAATCTGCCTGCGGTGCTGAATGCCCGCTACGGAAATGACATTACGCTTCCGCCGCTCGTTAACCCGGCCACTGCCGGTGTGGGCGAAGTCTGGGTCGACACGCAGTTTGAACTCACGCGCCAGAAAGACAAGCCCGGTACAGCCACCAGTGTGGATGCAACTTCCTGGAAGCCGACGCGCAAAGTCGCGCTTCCGCAAGTGGACATGAATAACCCGCACAACATGTGGACGGACCAGAACCAGACCGTCATCTACCAGACGCAATGGTTTGATTTCCGCATGAGCACGTTCAATCGCACCACCGGGCGGCTGGTGAATGATGTCACGGTTGGTCCCGATCCTTCGCATGTCATGACGCGCACAGATACTGATCACCTGCATGTTGCTCTGGATGGCGAAGACAGCCCGTTCGCCGTCGTTCAACTCACGCCGCTGCGGCCGCGGATTGAGCGCAGCATCAACATCGCGGAAGGCCATCCCCACGCCCACTGGATGGGCCATGATGGGCAAAGCATGGTCACGCCCAACACGTTCACGGCGGATTCCACGATTTACGATTTCGCCACGGACAGTGTGCGAGCCATTGCTCACGTCGGCAACCTGCCAATCGCAACCGGCATGATGCCCGATGACAGCAAATACTATGTGGACAACTTCCTGGACAGCACGATCAGCGTGGTCGATACCAAAACCGGCGCGGTCCTGAAGACGATTAACCTCATCGCCAACTATGATCCGATCTCTGGCGCAATTTCCGGCCCTGTCGGCGCGCTTCCCATTCAGACTCCGGTGAGCCCGGACGGTCGCGTCATGGTGACGGCTAACATCCTGACCGACACGATCACGCTCATCGACACGAAGACCGACACGCTTGTTGCCATGCTCGCCTGCGATGGCGGCTGCCACGGTGTGCAATGGGGCGCCAAGAAGGGCGGCGGTTACTACGCTTACGTCAGTACCCAGTTCTCTAACGTGCTGGACGTAGTGGACCCCAATCCTGACAACAGCGGCGATCTTACTCATGCCGCCGTTGTCGGCCGCGTTCTGCTCAAGACATTGCCGACCACTGCAACCGACGATCAGATCGTCGGCAATGATGGCATGGGCGGCCAGGGCGTGCTTCCCATTCCCGTGGTCTACAACGGCTGGGTCCAGAACCTGCCTGCCGCTTTCAAGCAGCAGCTCACTCCGGCCCAGCAGAACCCGATCGGCAAGTAACCCGGCAGAGGTTCAACACAGCGGTACGCGCAGCCGGCTCCAGTCACGGGCCGGCTGTTTTTTGCTTTACTGTCGCCCATCTGCCGTTCATCTGCGGCAAATGGGCGTTTTTCCCGATGTCCCCATGTCCCGATTTTCCGATGTCCCCATGTCCCGATTTTCCGATGACCCGATCTCCTGATCAGCACCCCCACCCGGGGGGTAGGTCGTTTTGTTGAAAACAAAGGGCAAACCTTAATTCGACAGGCCTGTGACAGGCCTGTCGACCCCCATTTTTCCCGTTTTTTCGAGGTCCAATTCGGTGGCTTGCAGCTGATTGTCAAAGATCTTTCCAGATACCAACTACCAATTACCAGGTACCAGTCTTCACCTGAGCAAATCGAGCTAAGATAGTACGATTCTGTCGCACGAATCAAGAGCGAAATTGGCCAGCTGCTCTCATGCGCACCCGGCCGATACCAGTGGCGTAGCTCGCGTACCAACCTAAGCTTACGGAAGATGCGTTTTGTGAACGGCTCTCAAAAAATTTGGGACGCTTGTTTTCAGGCGCTCCTCTGGCTGAAATCACTGGTTCGAACAAATTCTTGTGGTGCATTTTGCTGGCGCCGGCTACTGATTGGCTGCCGGAATTTTGGGCGACGGCGCCACATGACAGGCGATAACGGGAATAGCAATCCACCATGAGCAAGTGTGAGAAGACCTTAATGCGCTGTCGCAGCTGGGGTGAAACTTAAGAGAAAACTTAGTGGCATTCTCCCGTGCAGCATGCGAATCTACTCTCGTCGTTGAGATTCTATTGCGCCCCTGCTCATTCACAGGTCTCCTTGAGCAGGGGCTATTTTTGTGCGGTGTGCCAAGGCGTCCGGGAAGATCGGAAAAAATCGGCGGCCTCTTTCAAGGCCGCCATTCATTAGGCTCAAACGAAAATCAACCGACGAAGATCTCCGACGACGGGGTCGTCGGCAAAGATCAAAAGATTAGAGCACTTTAAAACGGGTCCAACGGTCGATCTGAGATGAAGAGCCACGCCGTAGAATCACCAAACGCCAGGATGTTTATATGGACGTTTCCTTCAAAGCCTGCAGCTAAGATATTGAAATCAAAGTGCGCGCTCGCCGAACTGGAGTGCAGCGCAGAGTCCAGGATGGCAACGAATGCAGGATGCATCATCCACGCCGCGAGCGACTCCAACCCCCCTGCCGGTGCCAGTTCTCTGCGGAGATCCTGCTTTGTCCTGCGTTGGTATTCAACAATCTGCCAGGCAGAATTGAGGTGAATGATCCCGAATGGGATGTGCGACAGTTGCTGGCGGTCTAGCTGGATTATGGCCGACTCCTCTTTCCTCCAGGGTTGCTGCTGAGGTGGGGGCGACGACACATCCGGGGACTGTGCTCGATAGGTGGCTGGCTGGCTCATGTTGTCGAGAGTCTAGCAACCAACTTCTCAGGCCTGCTATACAGCACATTGAGTAACTACAACGGAATAATGCTGTAAAGTGCCGACTCTTCAATGAACGCTTTCTTATTTGACAGTGTAGTGGCGTGACTCCATGCAGGCTGAGTAGGCTCGCTTCACATTGTCGAGTTGCTGGTTCTGTTGCGCCTGCTGTTGTTGTTCCTGCTGCTTCTCGGCCTCTTTTTTTGCCTTCTTTTTCTGGCGATGGCCGACAGCGGCGCCGCCAATAGCACCGATGGCGGCTCCCTGACCTGCGTCACCCGCAACTGCACCGATCGCCGCACCAGTCGCTGCCCCTCCAGCCGAGCCTTTGGCCGTCGCTCCTTTACCTGCATTTGAACCTTGGCCTTGTTGCTGGCCAGTTTGGGCCGCTTGCTGCTGTCCTCCTTGCGCCTGGCTTTGCGCAGATTGAAAGCATTCGTTTTCATCACGCGCTTGCTGGTCCGGAGGTTGATTTTGATTCGGGTACGCATAAACATGGAGCGTGGAAGCCACGTTGCTGACTCCAGTCGCTTGTGCACCTGGCGGTTGTGCGGCTGCACCCGTCGCGGCTTGACCCGCGGGAGCATTGGATTGTTGCTGGGCCGCGCCGGACGGCGCTCCCGATTGCTGTGAAGCGCCCGGCGGCTGTTGGGCCGCAATTAGTAGGCAGGAATTTACCAGTAGTGTACTTACGAGAAGCGCTTTCATTGGATTACTCCTTGTTGGGCAGATGGGAAGGAGTTCACCGCGGCTACATCGTTCCTTCCTTGCCTTCTTTCTTTGCGCCTGGAGGGAAGTCCTTGAACATTTTGTCGACGGCCTTCTCCACTTTCTTGGTGTTCTTCTCCGGCTTGTCCGAAATTTCGTCCTGTGCGGATCCTCGGAACACGAGTCGCTTGTCCTTTGCGGAAAAGACATACACCACCATCGTTCCGACGCGGTATTCGTTCACGGTCGTGGTCGCCGTTCCAGGAGCGCCAAAGCCGCCCCAGCCGTATCCCGCGTATCCTCCGGAATAGAACGTGTTGAGGCTTTTCTTGGTTCCCGTTGCTCCGTGAATGATGACCTGAGCATCAGCGGTACTCTTGTCCGCGGGAGTCCAGCCCTTTTGGCTCAGGGCGTTTGTCACTATCTCTTTTGCCCGATTCTCAGCAAGTTGGTTTCCCCACGGGGTACCGATCTCGACCGAAAAGGTGTGTAGTTGAGAAAAATC
>DATAEJ010000186.1:0-27444 GCA_036258095.1 Candidatus Angelobacter sp.
CCATACAGCGCAAACGAGGTAATGAATTGCACGATTGCATCCTGCGCCTCATTGGCAATACCGTTTCCCGTCATTCCCAACCGCAGCTTGGCCTCGATCTCACGCATTCGTCGCTCAGATCGTTTATGTCCCAGGGCGCGCCGCAACTCTTCTGCTTCACCGCCCGTAAAGTTTGCGCAAATCATCGCCATGCGAAGCAGCTGTTCCTGAAAAAGAGGTACACCCAGGGTTCGCTTGAGTACAGGCTCAAGGGAAGGATGTGGATACGTGACTGGCTCTTTGTTTTGTCGCCTGCGAAGGTAAGGATTCGTCATCTGTCCAGTGATGGGCCCTGGACGAATCAGCGCGACCTGGGTTACGAGGTCATAAAACTTTTCCGGATTATTCCGCGGCAGCGATGACATCTGCGCTCGGCTCTCAATCTGGAACATCCCGATCGTATCCGCCTTCTGGACCACTTCATATACATCCGGACAGTTCTGCGGCAGGTGTGCCAGATCGACCTCTTCGGCGTAATGGTCTCTGATCAATCCAATCGATTCCTTGAGCACAGCCATCATCCCCAGCCCGAGTAAATCGACCTTGATGATGCCCAGGTCGGCACAGTCATCCTTGTCCCACTGCACCACCACCCGGTCGGGCATGGTCGCTGGTTCCAGCGGGACAACCGAATCCAGTGCTCCCTGGCATATCACCATGCCGCCAGAGTGCTGGCTCAAATGTCGGGGAAGGTCCTGCAGGCGGACGCAGAGATCAAGATACTTCGCCACCCGCGCATGATGGAGATCAAATCCCGCGTTTTCGAAATGCCGGTCAAATGTGTCTTCCGGCCCTCGCCACTCCCAGCCGCCGACGAACGAAGAAAGCCGGTTCAACGCCTCAGTATCAAACCCAAACACCTTTCCAACTTCGCGTGCCGCCAGCCGTCCGCGATAGGTACAGACATTTGCTGTCATTGCGGCGCCGAGCTGCCCATATCGCTGATAAACGTATTGAATGGCTTGCTCGCGCTCGTCCCCGCTCGGCAGATCCAGGTCGATGTCAGGCCACTCGCCCCGCTCTTCTGAAAGAAATCTCTCAAACAGCAACTCCATGCCTACCGGATCAACCGCAGTGATTCCCAATGCATAACAGACAGCGCTGTTCGCCGCAGATCCTCTTCCCTGCACCAGGATTCCGTGCTCGCGGCAGAAATGAACAATGTCCCAGACAATCAGGAAATACCCCGCGAGTTTCAGTTGATCGATAAGCTTGAGTTCTTTCTCCAGTTGCTGCCGTGCGCGATCATTATCAGGCGAGTAGCGTTCCTGGGCGCCTTTCATCGTCTGTGCGCGCAGGAATTCCATTTCTCTTCCGCCATTGGGAACCGGATATCGCGGAAATTCATACCCGAGATTCTCCAGTGTGAACGCAAGCCTGCCCGAAAGCTCCGTGGTAGCCGTAATCGCTTCCGGCAAATCGGCAAAGATATCCTGCATCTGCTTAGCTGTACGGATGTGACGCTGCGCATTTCTGCAAAGCAGTTTGCCTGCGGTCTCCAGTGTCCGTTTGTTCTTAATGCAAGTAAAAACATCCAGGATTTCGCGATCCTGTGGAGTGGCATAGCAAACGCCATTTGTTGCCAGAATAGGCAGTTTAAGAGACCGCGCAACCTCTATCGCGGCTTGATTCCGGCTCTCCTGTTCGCGATCAAAATGCCGTTGTACCTCAACATACAAATTTTCCTTCCCGAAGATGGATATAAGCTTTTCCAGTAACCTGCGCCCGGCTTGCGTTCCTCCGTTTTTGAATGCGTGCGCCAGCGGACCATGCTCGTCTCCCGTAAGACAAATCACGCCCTCGGTATGTCGAGTTAGTTCGTCCAGCGTCGCCGCTGATTCCGCGTGTTTGGGCACGCGCAACTTTGTCATTGTCAACAACCGGCACAAATTCTGGTAACCGGTTTGTGATTGGCACAGCAAAGGATAGTTCGTTGTAATGCCCTGATCAGAAACAGACAGCTCTGTTCCGACATGCGGTTTCATGCTGCATTTCGTAGCGCTCATGTGAAACCGCGGCGAGCCGTAGAATCCATTCCGATCAAGCAACGCCATTCCCGCCAAACCCAACGCATTCCCTGCTGCTACCAGGGCTTCTGGAACTGATGCTCCTTCCAGAAAAGAAAACGCTGACCTGGCATGAAGCTCTACATAAGACATCAGTCGTACATCCTCTCAATGAACCACTCGTTGGAATCGGTGGGATGAATGCTGCGATATAGTCCTTTCCGCCTGCGGGATTGCAACTCCAAATCCCATTCTTCGCGATTCCAATGATGTTCTTTGTCCCACCAGTCTCCATTGCCGAACCACGGTCCTGCCGCTGTGGCAATTCTGTTCTTCTTGCCTTTCATAATGACGTCTGTATTTCCATCATCTGATTTCGAACGAAGTTTCAACCGTGAATTGATCCTGCGACCAATGCCATAACAAGGTTCTTTCAAAAGTTCATCGTCCCTGAGCTCTCGCTCAGCATTTGCTGGTATTTGTGGTAGGCAATTTGTGACGTAGAAGCTGTTTGGATTGTGCGAGTCATTTACAACAGCAAAACCAACTCGATTTTTAGCTTCTTGCTCGTTCTCGCAATTAAGGGCTCGAAGATGAGCCAGGCTGAGATCTAGATTTACGCTCTCAGGTGCATTAGCCCGCAAAAAGTCATGCTGAACAAATCGCATCTTGGCCGGTATAGCTTCAATGCTGATCTCCCTCACACATCCTTGTGGTGGGCGTCTCTCCAATTCCAGTTGCAACAGCTTAAAGATGAGCTCTGCATCCTGTGTTACATCTGAAAATTGAATTTTCCGCAGATCGCTGGATCTTTTTACGCTTCGCTCTCCGGCCTCGATTTGCCTGAGATCCCAATCGAAGGTTTTTTCAATTCCCAATTCGACATGAATTTCTTTCGCTGCAAGCGATCTTGCTTTTAGCCGGACCAATGTCTGATCCAAAAGCGTTTGCAAGACCACATTTATTCCTGCCAAACAATCCAGCGGCTCTTCGGGTTCTATTCTTTCTTGAAACGACGTGGTTGGTATTACCGGAATCAGTTCTCGCTTGCTGACTCCCTTCGCCATCTGCTGCAAACGAACCCCAGCCGGTCCGAACCGTTGGGCGATTGCTGGCATCGGCAACGCCGCAAGATCTTTAAACGTCCGTATTCCACAGTTTCGCAGTGCTTCCAGAATCTCAGGCCGGGAGTCCAGAATGTCTATTGGCAGCCGCGCAAGCACATCCCTCTCCTTGCCGAAAGGAACGATTGTGATCCCGGAGAAACCACGAGCGGCATGCAAAGCGGCATCCGGATTTGACGCAATTGCGATACTTGCAGTGAAGCCACACTGCGTTGTAAGCCCATGTAGCTTTTCCGCAATCTTCTTTGGCGAACCCAGAAGCTTTTCTGTTCCCGTAACATCACATAGAACGGTTCCCGGATGTGTACTTTCAACCTGACGAGAAACAGAAAAACCACAATCCAGTAACGCGGTTTGCGCAATATCCTCATTCTGCTGACATCTTCTCAACATCAAAACATTCGGCCATATCTCAGCTTTGGCCTTTGACATCCCGACAGAAATACCGGCCTCTCGAGACTTGGCGCTGCATGCAAATACTTTTAATGCTGCAGATTTGGGACCATCTAGTATGACTATGGCATGGTTATTGCAAGCGCCCCTGGTAGTGATGCGCATGAATGACTGGACATAAAATTCAGGCGTATTAACACAGCACCAGAGCACAAAAACTGAAATTATGGTTTCACAACTCGGATTATGAAATCCATTAGGCCCTGCGACCCTCTGCTTAGAAGGCAGATGCTCTATCCAACTGAGCTACGGGCTCGGCCTACACTATTTTAGCCGATGAGTGCTGTGGCAGGCTTGCTTATCTGCAGTGCTGCTTTGCAAATGGTGATCTGCCGAGCCGTCGATTGATGCAGTGTCGGAGAGCCGACTCGAGCGGGGGAATTGCCGCAGTTGAAAACTGCGGTTGGATGGCGCGTCAGAAATCGTAGCGTGGGTGGCACCTCAGAATGGCCACGTCATTATGTATTCGAAGCAATCGTAGAGGCAGGAGCTCGATGGCACCTAACGAACAGCAGCGAGAGTTTGCAAGAGAGCGTCTTTCACAAGCTCACACCCATTCGACCAATGCTGCCTTGCTTCCCACGCGGACCGGCCAAAGCCACTGATGTAAACGGTGAAGTACAAGCCGATGCACTCTTTAAAGGCCACGGGTGAGCCAGTCTGCAATTGCTTTCCTTTGCGAGATTGCCCGGATTTTGCTATGCGCTCCAAATGCTTGCTTGAATGGCGACTCAGCTTACCCGGAGATGGGAAATGGCTGCAAGGTGCTGCATTATCGAGTGCTGCATTGTCGAGTGCTGGTAGACGATTACGCCCAACTCGATGGGCTGGAGCAGCCAACCCTGCTTGATAGTAGCAACGGCGAACGATTATTTCAGCCGACGCGCTGCAATCGGGAGCTCGTGACAGCAGAGAGGTGAACCGGCGGGCACAGGACTCATGCCGGTTCAGATCGTCACGGAAGTCGGAACGCCCAAAAAGGAGATCGACATAAGAGCCGAGTTTCCAAGTCGCATTGAACAACTCCTCTTCCGGGTTAATTTCCTGCGTGAGCCATGCGTCACATTTAGCGGACTGGAGCTCGGAATCAGGAGCATTGAGGCGAAGAAGCAATGCCCGTAACTCTGGATAAGCATTCGCTTCCGCGATCTGGTCAATCAGAGAAGGATCAGACCTGATATCAAGATAGCGGCATGCACCATCTTCGGAAGACCACGGCAACTCAAGGGCTGCGTCGTCCGGTCCCAGTTCGACGCCCCAATCCACATACATCAAGCGAGCCCTTGAAAGCGAAGAAAGTTCACTATCTGCAACTCTGCCCACCGGCCATCATATCCGTTCGCGGCGGAGAGGAAGGCACAATGCCCACCGTGCTCAGTCTCGACAAATGTTACATTCGGATTAGCTACGATCATAGCGCGCGTTTCGGGTGCGATCCGAATAAAAGGGTCATCTTGAGCGTGAATGATCAGGGTGGGAACCGCGATCTGATTGATGACGCGAGCGGACGCCGCGCGCGTGTAGTAGTCCTGGGCGCCGGCGAAGCCGAAGTGCGGCGCGGTAATGACATCGTCAAATTCACGAATGCTTCGGGGAAACCGCTTTACTCTCCTGAAGTGCTCGGGAAAGATGGCGATCTTACGTCCGTAACGGCGCATGAGACTCAGCAAGAACTTCCATTCATAAATCAAGTTTGCCGGCTCGTGCATAGCGTCGGCCGACAAGTCCAGGTCTGCTGCGGGCGAGACGGCCACAATGGCCCTGAGTTGCTGCGGCGCCGACTCCGCCCAATCCCCCGCCATCTTCAAGACGAGATTGCCGCCCATTGAATATCCTACGGCGGCAATTCTGGATAAATTGTCCTGCCCAATCAACGTGCGGATGACACTGGCCACGTCCGCCGACAGGCCGGAATGATACAGAGTTGGGGCTAGACGTTCGGTACCCCCGCAGTTTCGCATGTTCATGCGGATTACGTTCATACCCGCCCGCCATGCCTTGTTACCAGTACCGATGACATACTGTGAAACACTCGAACCCTCCAGCCCATGAACGATCATCATGGTTCCGCATTCGGAAGGATGCGGCTGCCAATGGCAATGACAGAGCACCTGAACGTTTTCTTCAACCTGAAAGAGCCGTTCTTCTGGCGAAGGAAGATGATTTTCGCGCGGAAGGAAATTGCCCACGATTGTCTGGGCGTGCCCATTGCGGAGCCAGCGGCGGGGCACAAAGCTGTCGGGTGAAAAGGTTGTGAGATTTTCAGGCATTCACAGGTTATCTATGCATTCCACAGGTTATCTATAATGAGGATGTCAGTTTATTTTATCCGAGCACTGATATGCCGATTTTTGAATACATTTGCCAGAGCTGTCACCACAGATTCGAGGCCATTGTGCAGCGCTCTCAAAGGGCAAAATGCCCGAAGTGTGAAAGCAAAAAACTGGAACAGCAGCTATCCCGATTTGGAGTGGCGGGCGAGAAGGCTTCAGCGAAGGAGTTCACGTCAGGGCCGTGCCGCAGCTGTGGAGACCTCCGTGGACCGGGCTCGTGCTCCATGGATTGAGAACTCGTGTAAAATAGAATCCTTCCGCCTGCGGTGGGTATAGTTCAGTGGCAGAACGCCAGACTGTGGCTCTGGATGTCGTGGGTTCGACCCCCACTACCCACCCCAATTTTCCGATACATCCCTTTGTCTCTTCCGCCAGACCGCTTCCGAGCTTTGCGGCATCGATTTTTCTGACCCGCGCAGCGCCTCGATCCCAAGGAGCCCCAGCACCACCCGACAGCTGTAACGCTTTCCAACCCAGTTGCACCAATATATAGCGTTCAGAGCCGCTCGGCTGATGAGCTTAATAGAAAGGCATTCGGCTCGTGATCGCGTTCTCACCTGTGTTAAGCGACCCCTCAGTCTGAGGTAAGTACAAGTCGAGATTGCGCTGAGATGCAGGATGGGGCAAAGTTACTGCATTGATTTAAGTTCACGCCAGGAGATACTTATATGGCCGGCACAGCACTGGGAACAACAAACGCAACAATCAATTTCAGCAAAAACCTTCCTTTTCGCTCCGGCTCTGCAGGCATACAAATCACTGCCACAAAGGACCTACAACTCGCCCAGGCGATACTTGCCGGGCAAGAGTTTCCCGCCGGAGACATCCAACTGCTCGACCTGAAAGTCACCGCAAGCACCGGCCAAGACATTGCCTTCAATTCCGGACATGGAGCGGTCAAATTCTCGGCTGATGGCGGAGTCTGGGGCAATCTGGGTCTATACAAAGACCCATCAGCCGCGATCAGCGCTATGCAATTAGCCGACGACATCAGCACAGGCTTCACGCTGGCGACACCTCCCGGACAGAGATGGCTGATCATGCGGTGGGGCTATGACGCAGAAGCGTCTGCGAGCGGTTCGATTGCGCTGCAAGCCGCTTCGGTCCAATTCGGGGCAAGCGGATCTTCGCATGGCAAATTTGCAGTGCTGAGCCTTGTTCCTTCCGGAACCCCGGCGTTGCAAGCAGTGGGGCGGTTGATCGATTCCTGGACTTTACCCTCATGCGTCCGAACCATCACAGACCTTGAGCCCGGGACATGCGTTATCTCAGAGGTTGATGGTCAGGTTGCAGCGAGCCTCGGAATTACCTACGGCTACAACTTCAGTTGGATCAGAGAAGCAAAGCTGGCGGGACTGAGTGGCGACATCGGACTGAAGATCGAACTGGGTGTTTCCGCCACGCTTGGCGCCTCTTTTGCAGGATCCTATGCCCTGGTTCTGAGTCGCGAGGGCAGCACACCCAAGCTCCGGCTGCGCTTGTTCAAGCAACGCAAGCAGGGATTGTCCTTTGCACTCGACGCGGGGGCTGTAGTCACTGGCTCGACCGGCAACTTTCTTCCTCAGCAGCTCGATGAGTTCATCACCGCTGTTCTCGGAATTAATGGGCAGCAGCTTATAAAAGATCTGCAAGCGCTTGAAAGCTGGGCGGGAGGTCAGACGCCGCTCTCTGGACTCCTTAGCGGTCTGAGCCCTGATTATGTGAAGGACCTGTTAACCAAAGTCACCGGGGTTGATGCCGTTGCACTCTATGAGCAAGCCCGCCAGAAGCTGCTCGGGTTTCTCAGTTCCTGGGGAAGTCTGGACAGCAAGGTGGCTTCCCTGTTGTGGTCTTACCTGAAGCCGGTAAACGGTGCGGTGTTAGACCAGATCAGCGCGCTAACTAAAAAGTTCGCAGACGCGTCCACTCCTGACGATTATGCCGCGGTCCTCAACAGTGTGGTGAAGGCGGACTTCCTGAGTTCTGAACCCGGCAAGTGGCTGGAGCAGCTTGCATTCGGCGCGATACTGAAGCCGATTCAGGACGCAGACGCCTTCAACCAGTTCAAAAAAGCGGTTAGCATTGCGGCGAATCTGCTGGACCAGACTACTTCAGAGGGTTCGATCCTAAAAGCGCTGCATGATTTTGTGGATCCTCGCATCAGGCTCGACAAGATTGAGAACGTTGTCGACCAGGCAAGCTTTGACAACCTGGACGAATGGCTCAAGGCCAAAGTCGCAAAGTTCCTGGACGAAACAGTGAGTTCGCTGCCACTTGTGCAAAAAGTAAGAACCACGATTGACCTGCTACGCACGAAGGGGCAGACCTTCTACGATGAAGTCCTGAAAGCGTTGAACAGCAAATACACCTTTTCGTTGTCCGGTCTTTATGAGCGAAACACCACAGACGAGGCTTTGTTCGATGTGGAGTTCGACTTCAGCGGCGGGCTCGATCCCTCACAACAGTTACAAGGCGTCCTTAAGGGGGACTTCGCCGACCTGTTCTTTAAGTCGATTCCGGGAGTAAACATCAACGCGGCAGCCGTAAGTCACCAACTTCAGCGCCATAGCCATGTCGATTTGAAGCTGCCGTTCTACAACGTTTCCGTCGACCACATGAACGACTCCATCGCGAAAATCAGTGCTGGCAATGGCGTTAGCGGAAGTGGTGGAGCGTTGAGCGTTTATGACCTGCAAGCGACCGACGCGGTCAGCGAGTTCACAGCGCATGTGGCCACGCAAAGCGCCGTAGCAATCGCCGGCCTGATTCCGCCAAGTCGCGGCAACCAGGCAAGGCAGTTTGACGCGGGCGGCGGGTTGAGCTATTCCTACTCGTTTCGACAAGCGACAGCGAGCATGAACCGAGCGCAGCTGGAGCACCAGCTCCGGCCGTACGTCGATGAGTATCTCCCCGGGGTATTTGGCGACGCCGGTTGGTCTACGTGGCTGAGTGAACTTGACGATGCCATGATCAACAGCCCGACGAACGTGCTGGGAACCACGTTGGTGTCACTTGAACTCTCATTTCCACCACAAATCATGGCGGGATGGCTCAAGGCACAGCCCTCCGAGCGGTGGTTTCCATACATGCAGATGTCCCAAAATCTGCAGCAGTTGGGATTGAAGAAGATCGTTCCTTTCTACTATTTCTCCGATCCAAGCCGTTACAAGGACCTGGACTCGGCCTACACGCTGCTGGCGTATTCCGCAATCCCGGCTTCCACATCGGCCCGGCTTGATGATGACGGCACGCTTCACCTGAATACAAACCAAAGCGTGTATTGGGACTGGATGGATCCAGATCTTCGCAGCGGAATGTTGAACAACGAGTTGACGCAAGCAAAACTGAGGGCCATGCTGCCTCCGATTTACACCCGCCTGCAGGACAGTGGACTGGGGAATATTGCAAAGTTCTATAAACCTGGGGAGGACACGGTTCGCAGCATTCTCTCATCTGCCAACAGCGCATTTGGGCACAACATTCTGATGGGCCTGTTACAAACCGAAGCCCAGGTAGTACGAGGAGCGCTTGAGGCAGGACAGAGCATGGCCAAGTTCGTGGCGGCTTCTGATACCGACATCAAAGCTGCGACGCGTGCCCTGGCGACTTTCGGTTCCAAGCTGGCCGACACTTTCAACAACAGGATCGCATCGATCTATGGCGGAAGCGCGCTGCGTCCGCTGGGCAGTGCGGTTTATCTGATCGCAGCGCAGCAATTCAACGAAGCGCCAGTTCAGCCGTCGGCTCTGTTTGAATTGATCGTGCTGAAACAGGGCTCGCGATTCGCGTTGCCGGATTTTGTCAGCGGAAAACGGCCGGAGCGACAGGACGTGCTGCTCGACCAGCCGATTACTAACGCCTGAGGAGGAGCGACATGTTGGACCAACTGAACACCGTCATCGGTTTCGTTTCCGTGATGTTGTTGCTTAGCATGACCATTACGGTTGTGGTGCAAGCAATCTCCGCGCTCCTTGATCTGCGCGGTCAAAACCTTGTATGGGCGCTGGCAAACCTGTTCCAACAGATTCATCCTGACGCGGCAGCCGCGGGAAAAGGTATCAATTTTTTCCCTCCGCGCACAAAGACGGCAGCTGAAGAATTGGCGACCGCTGTGCTCACGCATGACGCGGTCACCTCTACTCCGGCAGGAGGCCTGTATAAAGCAAAAGCAATCCGGCCGGACGAACTCTTGATGGTGCTTCAGAAACTGTCGCAGCAAGTTGCGAAGGACCCTACAGTGGTGAGCAATGCGGCCAAGGACACTCTGAACGCACTGCTCGCCGATTCAGTCCCAGGAACCTCGGCAAACACTGATACGCTTCAAAAACTTTCCGCCGAGCTGACCAGGCGCTTCCCCATGCATAGCGCGATGCTGCAGGACGCAATCAACAATATCGCGGGAAGAACGATGCTAATCACCAACGGGATGGAGCGCTGGTTCCGAACCGTCATGGACCGCGCGTCGGACAGATTCACGCGCAACTGCCGGTTCTGGACCATCGCCGGCGCAGCGTTGCTGGCTTTCGGTTTCCATGTAAACTCAGTCGAACTCTACCGGAAGATAGCCAACGACCCGAACGTAAAGTCCAAACTGGTAGCAAATGCCGAAGGGCTGCAACAGCAGGCTGAAAAGGCGATCGGAGATCTTGGAAGTCAGGCACTGAGTGACTTCGCGAATCCTAAAGCCGAGGGCCAAAAAGACTCAACGTTTACTCCTTCCGATCAACAGATCGCCGCCCTCAAAAACAGACCCGAAAACCTCACCAACTGCGCGCAAGCGAAGCAGTGGATCACCGCCCAGGCTGCCCTAAGTAGTGATGAAAAACTGTCAACTGCGTTTGACACCGCTTGCACCAAAGCAGAAAAAGACAAACTTGCAAGGGTCAGTCCTGAACTTGCGAACATACAGAAGCAACTCGCGGATTCGGATCTCCAGGTGTTCGGTTCTCTTGGATGGCCTGATTCCGATCCGAAGAAGCTTGGTGGCCAGTTTGTGACGCTGCTTCTGCTCAGCCTCGGGGCGCCATTCTGGTTCAACGCGCTGCGCCAGCTTTCGAACCTCAAGCCCGCGATTTCCAACAAGGTCGCGGACGAAAGAGCACAGGCAGACCAGGAAGCTGCGAAAACACCGGATAAGGCCAAAGCTGCCGGAGCGTAAGGAGGAAACCATGGCGGCACCAGCGATTGCTGCTCCAACGAACTTTCCGGGTCACGTTATCAACCTGCGAGACCCAGACACAGCATCTGTAGCTTTGATCCAAAAGCGCCTGAATCAGCTGGGCTGCGGTCCAATTGCAGAGGACGGCGACTTTGGCCCGCAGACTCAAGAGGCGGTGGAATTGTTCCAGGTTCGTTCGGCGGACCACTTCGGCGCTCCGCTCGAGGTAGACGGGAAGGTCGGACCGCTGACGTGGGCCAGCCTGTTTGCGACGCCTTCAATACCGGTCGTCAGTCTGCCAAATACAGTGCTTCTCACCGAAACTCTAAGGTTTGCGGCCACTCAGGTCGGAGTAATGGAACAGCCGACTGGTTCGAATCGGGGCCCGCAAGTAGATCTCTATCTAAAGTCTGTGGGCGCTCCGCTGGGATCGGCCTGGTGCGCCGCGTTTGTTTACTTCTGCTTCCAGCAGGCAGCGATTGGAGTAGGCACCGCTAATCCAGTCATCAAGACAGGCGGTGTCCTCGACCACTGGAATCGCGCTGGAGCGGCTGGAATCCCCCGACTCGGTCATGATGAGTGCATCGCGACGCCGTCGCTGGTGAAGCCCGGAATGATTTTTGTGATCATCAACACGAGCGGGACCGGCCACTGTGGACTGGTGGAAAGTGTAACCGGAACCCTACTCACAACTATCGAAGGCAACACTAATGACAACGGCTCCCGCGAGGGCATCGGTGTATTTCGACGGCAGAAGCGGACGATTGCTTCAATCAATCGCGGCTACATTGTGTACAGCTGAGATAAACTCCACTTGTGTCCGGAAACACCTCGGAACCGGCTGAAGATTCCAGTTCGGAACAGGGGTGCGAGGATCGCGAAGAACCCGAAAAAGAGTTCTATCATCGTGCTCTGGTCACTCCTTCACGTCTTCTAAGAGTTCTGCATTTGATCAATAATCAGCTCATGCCTTTTGACGCATCGCGCCGAAATGCTCCGTACTTGTCTGCGACAGCCGGAGATAGTTGCGGAAACTGTCGTGAGATCCAGCTGGCGCGCAGAAAATCAGCACCCTGGTCAGGGCAATTGAAGTCAACGAAGATGCACCAGAGCTGAGTGCCCGCTAATCGCCATGGATGCGCCAACACTCCGCAACACTCGAGGAGGATTTCTGCTGTTGCCGCTGTAGTTGCAGGTGCCCAACAGCAGTACCCTCCAAGCCAGGAGTAGGCATCGTGGCAGCTCGATGTGCTACACTATTCTTTTCAATCACATACGTAAGAACAGGCAATGCTCTTTTCTAAAGAATATGTCGGGTACTTGGCCCGGCAGGTAACCCAAAAATTGATTGCGGGCGAATTCATTGAAACCAAAGATGTTGCAGGTGTCAGTGAAGCGCTGAATACTGCCCTCCTGGAGGAACTTCAGCTGGAAGACCGCATTAATGACGAGGTCCGGCTGATCCTTGAGCAGATCGATGATGAAATGCGCAAAGCAGGGGCCAGCTATCAGGAGATGTTCAAGAAGATAAAGAACGAACTCGTCAAGAAATATAAGGCGGTGCTGTGAGACTTTCCCGCGACAAAGTCAACAAACTGGCCAAGACAGTGATGGACGCGCTGACATCACTCGAGCAGGTCGAGTTCATTGAAGACCCAAACACCATCCGGATTGAGGCGCGCCGGATCCTGGAAGAACTCCTAAAAGACGAAGAGAAGATTGATCAGGCGGCGAAGCAGAAAATTGAAAGCCAGAGGCGAACCATCACTGAGGGCACTCAGGAGTGGGACATTCTGTACCGCAAGTATTACAACGAGGAAGTCAAGAAACTCGGTATCTGATGCCGGATCAGTAAGCGGCGAGCCGGTGTTCCTGGTCTGACATTTCCGACCAAAGCTGATTCAAATTCCGCTGGATCCATTGATTGGCGGGCTGAAGTTCGTGTGCTGCATTGAACCAGCGGTATGCCATGACTTTATCCTGCTGAACGCAGTGTCCGGCCGCATAAAGAGCGCCCATCTGGACAGCTGCCGCAGGTTCGTTCTTCTGAGCGGCAGCACGAAGATAAATCAATCCCTGCTCGCAGTTCTGCGGCACGCCTTTTCCCTGCAAGAATTGCTGCGCACGTTGGAGGGTGCTGCTCGGCTTCTGGTCGGCAGGAATCTCGGGCGTGGCTATTGCCTCCGGTCGCGGCGGCTCGGTGGAGCGCTCGGCAACGTCGAGGCTCGCGCCTGCCGGAGGATCGTTGATCTGCGGACCCGGCGCGGCTTCAGCGGTCTTGTTCGCAGATCCAACGGGCAGCGCAGGCTCCTGCGCCATTGCAGCAGGTTCAGTCTGCGCTGAATGATCATCTTCAGCTGAAGGCGACTGCACTCCCGATTGCGGCGAAGGTGCACTGGAGGGCGAATTTGTCGCTGGCGTCGGCCGCTTAGGATTCGCATGCAGACTGGAACGCCACTGCACAAAGATGAGCCCGATTATCGCGGCCAGGATCGCGACCAGCACAAGCTTGCGAAGCCCACCGCGAGAAGAGCTTTCGTCTTCGAGAAGGTAATCGCCTTCGTGATCCGCATCGTCGCTCAGGCCAAGGAACGATGGGCCTTGGATGCCGTGGTGCTCACCATGCTCCGTGCGAAACATTGGCTCAGCTGGGGGGCGATGCGTGTATGCATCTCGAACCGGCACTTCCTCGATGGCAGCCGGATCTCCTTTGGTGTTGTCCACGTAACGCGCCGAAGGCTGATCGGCAGGCTTAGCAGGTGATGGTGCACGCGCGTCAATGGCGGCACCGCGACGTTCAACCACTCGCCGCTCAATTCTTGAACCGCAATTGCCGCAAAACTTATACCCAGATTCGTTGACGGTGCCACAGGCAGAGCATTGCAGGCTCGCCGCTCTGGGGGCGGAGCGACGTTCTGCGTGACGGCGCTCGAGCCTGACACCGCACATGCCGCAAAACTTATTCTCCGGACGGTTTTCCGTTCCACAGAAACTACAAACCATGGAGCCTCTGATCTCTGAATTACAGGCAGGACAAGGGTTTCCCCGCTGTAAACAGCAGCTTTGATAAATATAGATGAGGTTCACTGCCGCCGGGGCTGCAAAGCAGAGCTGAAATTCGTATGTGGGAGCGCAAGTTGAAGCTGCCCTTAGTTGCTGTCCCACAATGACATACGTCGGGCCGTAACTCTGATGGGCAGTTGCCCTCAGCGATTCTAAGGTTCTTTTCAACGCCCGTCGCAGCCCGGAGGACAGGTATGTGGGAACTGCAACGTACATCGTTAATAATTAATGATAGTGATCTCGCGCGAACAACTGACCATAGAAGTGAAACGGGCGGCAGCCCGAGCCGGCTTTGACCTGGCAGGTATCGCCCCTGTAGAGGAGCAGCAACTCCCGGAACTGAGAAAGTTCGCCGACTGGATTGAGGCCGGTCACGCGGGAGACATGGGCTACCTGGAGAAGCGCAACGAGCAGGGAAAGTTGCGAAGGGCTGCTTTGAAAAATGCAGCCCCGTGGGCGAAATCGGTGATTGTGTGCGCATTGAACTACAACACCGCGCCAGCGTACTCAATCAAGCAGAATGACCCAGGCAGAGGATGGGTTTCGCGTTACGCGTGGGGCAGCAAGGATTACCACGATGCGTTGATGCCGCGGCTGAGAGAAGTTGAAGATGCAATCCGCGAGTTAGCGCAGCACGCAGAACAGCCGATTGAGTTGCGCAGCTATGTGGATACAGGGCCGGTGGTGGAGCGCGTTTATGCCAGGTACGCCGGCATTGGCTGGATTGGCAAAAACACCTGCATCATCAATCAGAGGCTGGGATCGTGGATTTTTCTGGGCGTGATTCTCACGTCACTGGAATTGACGGCTGATATTCCTGCTGCCGATCGCTGTGGGAGCTGCACGCGATGCATCGATGCGTGTCCGACCGACGCGTTTGTCGCTCCTGGAGAACTGGATGCACGGCGCTGCATCGCCTATCTGACCATCGAAAAGCGCGGACCAATCGATCCGGAGCTCCGCTCCGACATGGGACGACATGTGTTCGGCTGCGACATCTGCCAGGATGTCTGTCCCTGGAACAACAAGACCGGAAATACACCGCCAAGTCTGCTTCCTGAGTTCCAGCCGAAGCCGGAGAGCTACCATCCTGATCTGGCTGAGCTCGCGCAGATGAGCGAAGACGATTTTCGCAAGCGATTCCGCGGCACTCCGTTAAAGCGAGCAAAATATTCCGGGCTGCGGCGGAATGTGGCAATTGCCATGGGGAACAGCGGCGATCCACGATACATCCCCGCTCTACAAGAACTCGCCGCAGACATGGACGCCACGGTGGCCGAAAGCGCGCAATGGGCACTTGGAAAACTGTCAGGCCGAACTCGGGGGTAGGCCGATGTGACATGAGTCACAGCGCTGCCGTGATGATGCTTCCAGAATAGCTGGTATGAGCGCACCTTTCAGAACCGTTCCGCCACGGCGCACGACTACAACCGTGCTGCAATTTCCGGAACCTCAGTTCAAGCGAATCGTTGTTCCGCGTGAGCATGGCTCCTGGGGGATGTGGTCGCTGCCTTTGATCAGCGGAGCAATCATTGGTGCAACGGCGGCAAATGCGGGCGCGGTTGAGGCCGCTGTGTGGTTGATCGTGGCCGCCGCCGCGGCTTTTATGGCGTACCAGCCGATTGAAGCACTTCTCGGTATGTCACCGGTAAAGGCCCGCACCGATGAAGAGAAGCAGTTCGCGATTGCCTGGGCCTTACTGATGGTTATGATCAGCCTGTTCGGAACCAGCATGCTGGTCATGATGGGGCGCACGAAGATTCTCGGGTTCGCACTTGTTGCATCATTGTGTTTCGGAATCAGATTTCTATTCGGCAACTCACGCCGTCTGCGGGTAACAAAACAGCTTTTGGGCGCACTGGGTCTAACCTCCACCTCAGCAGCGGCTTATTACGTGATCAGCGGACGGATCAACGCAATGGCATTTCTGTTATGGGCCACGACATGGATTTTCGCGGTGGCTCAGATCGAATACGTTCAGCTCAGGATGCGGGCTCCCAATGCAACCAGCGTGGACAAAGTGGCTATTGGGTGGAAGGTTTACGCCCTCCACGGGTTGATCATGCTGGGTGCGGTTGCGACGGTGATTGTCGGCAAAGCTCCGGCTCTGCTTCCAATCGCATTCATTCCCGGCCTTGTGCGGCTGGGCGTCTGGACTGCGCAGAAACCGGCAAGGATCGATTTCCGTGCCCTGGGATTCGCAGAGCTGTTTCAAAGCACCCTGTTTACCGCGCTGGTTGTACTGGCGTTTGTCGCGCGATTCTGAGGTTGCGCTCTGTACCATTCTGATTGGCGTAAAACCGATGCGCTGTTAGATTAGGGCGCATGAAATGTATCTTTTGCCTGCTACTCTTGACCGCCGTAATGGGATGCGCGGTCTGCCAATCGCAACCAAGCCCGTCACCTTCAGTTGCTGCATCGCCGGCAAGCGCTGCTCCAGCCGCCAAGCCCGGTGACGTGGACTCCATTGAGCACATCCTTGGCGCGCTCTATGACGTGATCTCCGGCCCGGCGGGCCCGCGTGACTGGGATCGGTTCAAATCACTGTTCTATCCAGGCGCGCGTCTCATGCCTACGGGCAAGAATGACAAGGGAGAAATCACCGCCCGCGTGCTGACGGCTGACGATTATGTTACCCGCGGCCAGGCTGTATTTTCCAAAGAAGGCTTCTTTGAACGCTCCATCGCGAACAAGATCGAGCATTGGGACCGCATCGCGCACGTATGGAGCACCTACGAGTCGCGACACGCGAAGGATGATGCCAAGCCGTTCGCTCGCGGAATCAACAGCATTCAACTGCTCTATGACGGAAAGCGGTGGTGGGTTATGTCCATTTTCTGGCAGGCAGAAGACAAAGAACATCAATTGCCTGAACAGTACTTGCACTAAAAGTATTTCGCGGGACTCATAAGCGCGCCTGCTGCGGCGCGCTTATTTGCTTCTGGGGGGAACTTTTTCCGCGGCAGGCTCCAGCACCAGCAACGTGAAAGTGCCGGGCTTCATGGAGCGGCGGGGGCGCTCTCCTTCTTTGGCGGGAGGCGCCTCCTCGATCTCAGCAGCCACGAGAAACACTGTGTGAGTGGCGGGATCGAGCGCCATGGTGCGAGCGGAGCGCTGGGTCGGCGCGTTCTCAACCACACTGTATTTGTCGGGAGAATTCTGATGAACCACGGTGAGGGTGCCATCACCGTTAGAGGCGAACGCAAGCTTCTCCTGGGGATCAAACGCGTTCGCATCCACTCCCTGGCCGATCGGGACGGTGGTCACCACCTTGCCGGAATCAGCGTTCACAACAGCCATCACTTTGTTTCCGCAGCCAGCAAATAAACGACGCCCTTTCTTATCGATTGCCAGGCCACTTGGCTCCTCGCACCCTGTAAGCGGCGAGCTCTTAATGACCGAAGCTTTGCGCGCATCGATGCTGGTGATTTCACTCTTGTCCTCTATGTTCACGAAAACAGTTCCATTTCCGTCTTCGACGGCGAACTCGGGCTTTCCATCGAGTGGGATATTGCTGATCACTTTATCCGAAGTGGCATCGATAGCCGTGGCGTTCTTACTGCGACCATTAAACGTGAAGACGCGCTTTGACGTCGGGTCATACATGATCGCGTCAGGATTTTCGGCACCGTCGAGCTTAATGCGTGCGGTTTCCTTCAGTGTCTTGAGATCGAACACAGTTACGGTGTTTTCACGGCCATTGCTGGTGAAACCCTTGCCGAGATCGGCCGCAAGCGCGATCCCGTGCACGCCGGGGGTATTGTCGATCGTGCCTAGCGAAGATCCGTCAGCAGGATTGACGACCATAACGCGGGTGCCGCGGGAGATGAACAGGCGCTTGCCGGCTGAATCGTAGGTCAGATAGTCCCAGCCGCCTTCACCGCCTAGAACGAACTTCTGCTTTAGCTCATAGTGCGTGGGGGCAGGAGATGGCAGAACGATCGCCAAGAATGATAAAGCGGCAAGAGACAATATTGTGCGCATCCGAATAGGTCCTTTTCAGCAACACAGCATTTTAATTGTGAGAGGCTGCTTTTGTCTCTTAGCGAATTCAGCACCCCACTTTGGGACTAGGGTCTTTGCTGTACCTTGCAAGTCCTTGCCCAATGTTGCTGTCGATTATCGCGGGTTTGCGGCGACCTTATGTGTGTTCTAGCTAATTTCCGGGTAGTAAGTTTCAACTCCCTTTCGCGCAAAGAAGAGTAAAGGCAGTGCAAGATTTCCAGGGTGGGACGTTCCGCCAATAACGCAAGGCTCCCGTTTCCTCCAAGGGAAGCACAGTGACGCAACCGGCCTCCCCGAGGGCGGAGCATTGCCGTAATATCCCCCGATTTACGGCAATGTGCCGCCCTGGCCGGACATTCATAACTTCATTCTCGTCTCCATTTATAGGGCCGGCTAAAGGGAAGCCGGCCTTTCGTTTCAATGGTGACTTGTCCGATCCAGCGCGGATACAAGGCGTACGCTTCACCGCTTCGCATCTGAACAACGGTTTGTTACCATTTTTTGTTCATGAAGAAAGTCCCCCAGCAGGTTCATTTCATTGTGGTTGGCGCAGGTGTTGCCGGTCTGCGTGCGGCCATCAGCCTGGCAGAAGCAGGTCATGTACTCGTGTTGGCCAAGCAGGAGCTCACCGAGTCGAACACGCAGTACGCACAAGGCGGAATCGCTGTGGCGCTGAGCGACGAAGATGAGATCGGGCTTCATCTTCAGGACACGATTGCCGCGGGCGATGGCATCGTGAATCCTGACGCAGCGCACGTTCTGGTGGAAGAAGGGCCGGAACGCATTCAGGAGCTGATTGACTGGGGCACGCAGTTTGATCGCAACGGAACCAAACTGACCTTTACGCGCGAAGCGGCGCACAGCCGCAGTCGTGTATTGCACGCCCATGGCGACTCAACCGGCCGCGAGATTGGACGCGCCCTGCACGCCCGGGCTGCTTCCCTGAAGAATATCTCGCTGAGCGAGTTCGAGTTTACTTCCGCGTTGCATGTGGAAGGTGGACAGGTGTGCGGAGTTGAGCTGATATCCGCTGAAGGTATAACCCACCCGGTAGCTGCAAAGGCAGTGCTGCTGGCGACCGGCGGCGGTGGAAACGTGTACAGCAACACCACCAATCCGGCGGTTGCGACCGCCGACGGCATAGCGATGGCGCATCGCGCCGGAGCTGAAATCAGTGACATGGAATTCGTCCAGTTCCATCCCACAGCGCTGTACGTGAAAAATGCGCCGCGGTTTCTGCTTTCTGAAGCGCTGCGCGGCGAAGGTGCTGTTCTGCGCAATGCGGAGCTGCATCGCTTCATGCCCAAGTATCACGAAGCCGGCGAACTGGCTCCGCGCGATGTGGTGGCACGGGCGATCGCGCACGAACTCGACGTTTGTCGGCTCAAGGAGCCGGTTGTCTATCTTGACTTGACCCACCTGAAAGAAGAGCACATAAAGTCGCGTTTTCCTAGAATTTACGAGACCTGTCTCAAGTACAACGTGGACATCACGGTAGATCTGATTCCCATCCGTCCGGCAGCTCATTACATGATGGGTGGGGTGCGGGCTGATCTCAACGGCACCACCAGTTTGCCGGGGCTCTATGCCGCGGGAGAGGCGGCGTGCACGGGCGTGCATGGAGCGAATCGGCTGGCTAGTAATTCTTTGCTTGAAGGGTTGGTTTTCGGGGCACGGGCTGCCGTGGCCATGCGCGAACAAACCTCGACGCGATGCAACCTGACGGCAACCGATCCCGGCGCTAACCACTCGCGCGATAACCGCAACGTGGAAGCGCTCATTGCGGAGATCCAGCAGCTGATGTGGAACAAGGTTGGGATTGTGCGAACCCGCCAGGGCATGATGGAAGCAATCCAGCAGTTGCAGGAGCTTGCTGAAAAACTGCCCAGGCCCGATTCGCGGCGACACTGCGAAGCACACAATATCCACACCGCGGGACTGCTGATCGCACGCTCGGCGCTGGCACGGCTGGAAAGCCGGGGTGCGCACTACCGGTTGGATTATCCGGCCCATGACGATGTCCGCTTCAAGAAGCACTCCATCGTCACTGAAAAGGGCGTGCGCTTCGCCTGACGCGGCCCTTTGCCGCTGAATGCCGCTGGCGTGAGCACACCGGAGCAGTTATCTTAAGGCGTAGATGCCTCAGACACTTGCAGGCTATGTGCGGATGCATCTCTCGCAGGCGCGGGAGACGGCATTCGTGTTTCGGCGGGGCTTCCGCACGTACCGATGGAGCTACGGCGAGACTGGCGAAATGGCTTGTCGCTTTGCGCGAGAGTTGGAAGAGCGCGGGATCGGAAAAGGCGATCGCGTGCTGCTCTGGGGAGAGAACTGTGGCGAGTGGGTAGCGGCATTCTTCGGGTGCATGCTGCGCGGCGCGGTCGCGGTTCCAATGGACAAGATCGCCAGTCCTGCATTCGCGCAGCGTGTAGCAGAAGATGTGGATGCAAAGCTGGTGGTGTGTTCCGCTGAGCTCGCAGCCGGGGCAGGTCCCAGGCCACGGATCATTCTTGAAGAACTCGTTGAACTACTGGCAGACCGGTCGCCGTCTGCATACGAACCAGTACCTATTACGCGGGACGACTCGGCACAGATCATTTTTACTTCGGGGACAACGGCGGATCCGCGCGGCGTGGTTCTGACACACGGGAACATCCTTTCCAGCGTTGACCCGATCGAACGCGAGATTCCTAAATATCGCAAGTACGAACGAATCTTTCATCCCATCCGTTTCCTGCACATGCTTCCTCTCAGCCATGTCTTCGGACAGACGATGGGGCTGTTCATTCCGCCGGTGATCGCAGGAACGGTTTTCTTCCAGGAAAGCTTTAAGCCATCCGAGGTTCTGCAGACGATCCAAAAGGAGCGGATTTCCGTCCTAATTGCGGTACCGCGCGTGATGGAATCGCTTAAAGGAAAGATTGAAAGCGATCTCACCGATACAATCCGGAAGAACTGGGCCGCGGCGGAAAACGAAAGATTCTTAAAGCGCTGGTGGAGGTTTCGCAAAGTACATTCGTATCTCGGGTGGAAGTTCTGGGCCATCATCTCCGGCGGAGCGGCACTGGATGAGGTGACGGAAGAATTCTGGAGGCGTCTGGGATATGGCGTGATTCAAGGCTACGGGCTCACAGAAACGAGTTCACTGGTGAGCCTGAACCATCCATTTAAGATCGGGCGCAGATCGATTGGTAAAGTGCTGCCCGGGCGCGAGATGAAGCTTGATCCTGAAACCGGTGAAATCCTGGTGCGCGGCGAGAACGTGGCGCGCCAGTACTGGCAGGGCAAAGAGCTGAAGCCGGTAACAGGCGAGGAAGGCTGGTTTCGCACCGGCGATTTAGGGGCGCTGGACGCGGACGGCAATCTTTATTTCAAGGGGCGCAGCAAGAATGTGATTGTCACGCCCGCCGGATTGAAGGTCTATCCGGAAGACCTGGAGCAGGCACTGCGGCGTCAACCGGAAGTTCGCGATTGTGTAGTTTTCGGAATGGCTCGAGGCGGTAACTCAGAGGCATGCGCGGCGTTGCTGCTGCGGAATGGAAATTCCGCCAGTGGAGTGGTTGCCAAGGCAAACGAAAAGCTCGCTGATTTCCAGAAGATAAGGTCATGGTTCGTGTGGCCGCAAGATGACTTCCCGCGCACTCCGACGCAGAAGCCCAAAATGGATATTATTCGCGGCGTCGCCGAGGCGAAGCTGGGCGGGTCAGCAGTTGCTGCCGCGCCGGCCGCGGTAACGGCTTCCGGGGACATTGGCGAGTTGGTCGCGAGCATCTCCGGAAAGCGGGTTGCGCTCAGGCCGGGCGACCACCTGGAAGATGATCTCAATCTGAGTTCGCTCGAACGCGTGGAGTTGATGGCTGCGATCGAGAACCGCTACCAGATTGATTTGAGCGACCGCGAGTTCTCAGCCGTAAACACCGTGAACGATCTGGAGAAGCTGCTGAAGCAAACTACGCCGGAGCCGGAGAGCAAAAAGGAATATCCGTATTCACGCTGGGGCCACTTCTGGCCGATACGTCTTTTGCGGATGCTGGCTTTCCATCTTGTTACGCTGCCGTACATGTGGGTGATGGCCAGGCCGAAGATCATTGGACGCGAGCGGCTCAATGGCTTCAAAGGTCCCGCCCTGATCATCAGCAATCACATTACGCAAAACGACATTGGATTCCTGATGGCTGCTCTTCCCTTCCGGCTGCGCAACCGACTGGCCGTGGCAATGCAGGGCGAAATGCTGCGGGACATGCGTTATCCGCCGAAGGACATGTCTTCTCTCAAGCGCTTGTGGATGCCCGTGCGCTATGTGCTGATCGTGACGTTCTTCAATGTGTTCTCCCTGCCGCAGCGGGCACGCTATCGCGAAAGCTTCCGTTTCGCCGGCGAGATGGCGGACAACGGCTACAACGTTGTGATCTTCCCCGAAGGCAAACGCACGGAGACAGGCGAGATGAATTCGTTCCGCAGCGGGATCGGACTGCTGGCAACGCACCTTGATCTGCCGGTGATTCCCATGCGCATTGATGGACTCTTTCCTTTCAAAGCAGCAAAGAAGCACTATGCTCCACCAGGAGCAATCACGTTGCGGATTGGCGAGCCAGTGCGATTCGATTCGTACTCCGATGCGGAGGATATTGCGCGGGAGTTGGAGCAGAGGGTAAAGAGACTTTAAGACGCATAACCTAAACCGAGGCTGCTCTTCTTCAGAGAGCACGCCGAAGACGGCCGCTTCTCACCCCAGGACTAAGGCAAGTTTCGCTTGATTGTGCAGCAGTCAATCTTCCTAAGACTTGCTGGATAAAAGTAACATCAAGCAATGCGCGCAATTGCGTGCCCGCCTGCGCATAAGCCAGAACAGAGTCGACGAATCCACACCGCCCAGGAGTTCTTCCGATGAGTACTGCACGCGCCTCCGCACCCGGCCTTGAGCCCATCGTACAACAACAGCAACCCAACCCGGCTGAACATCTGTTTCAAATTGGTCTCGGCTACATGGCATCCATGGCGCTGAACGTGGCGGTGGAGCTGCGCATCGCCGATCATCTTGCGAATGGCGCCAGGAGCACGTCAGAGCTGGCTACGTTAACCCATGTGAATGAAGACCGGCTCTATCGAGTCCTTCGCGCCCTGGCGAGCGTAGGAGTGTTCACGGAAGTGGCGCCGCACCAGTTTGGTCTTACTCCGGCAGCGGAGCTGCTGCGATCGGACGTTGAGGGAAGCCAGGTTGCAATGATGCGCTGGATCTCCGACTCGTTCCACTATCGCATCTACGCAGAAATGATGCACTCGGTGAAGACAGGAGAGATTGCATTCGACCACATTTTCGGCGAACCAATATTTGAATATCTGCCGGAGAACGACAAAAAGGAAGCAGCCGTCTTCAACGATGCGATGGTATGCCTGAGCAACATGGTGGCGCCGGAGGTGCTGAAAGCCTATGACTTCTCGGGAATCGGCACGCTCATGGACGTTGGCGGAGGGCATGGCGCGCTGCTTTCCTGCTTACTGCGGAGGTATCCGGAGATGCGTGGCCTGGTCTTTGACATGGAGCCGGTTATCGAAGGAGCGCTTGCCGCGGAGTGCAGCGCTGACGTAAGAGACCGTTGCCGGTTTGTGGCCGGCGATTTCTTCCAGTCCGTCCCGCGCGGCGCGGATGCGATCATTATGAAGCACATCATCCATGACTGGGACGGGGAGAAAGCGGTCCAGATCCTGAAGAACTGCCGTGAGGCGCTCAGCGGAAAGCCGGGTGCAAAAGTATTGCTCGTGGAAAGCGTGCTGACGCAGGACAACAAGCCGCATCTCGGCAAGTTTATTGACGTGGAGATGTTCATGTTCGTCGGGGGACGGGAACGCACGGAAGAGCAATTCCGGGATCTACTAGCGGCCGCCGGGTTGCGGCTGAATCGCGTGATCCCGACTCAGGCACCATTGTGGGTGGTGGAAGCGATGAGTGCATAGCGCCGGGCAGCAGGCATATCGAGCGCCGTCGCGTGAAACCATGTCTTGATTGACGATACCAAAAATCAGGATAGGAAAGAGGCTGGCGAATTGCTTCGCCAGCCTTTTTGGGCGTTGACCTGCGCCGAGCGACACGGGAGCTGGGCAGAGTCCACGTGTTGATGAAGTGTTTCCTGACCTGAACAGCGGCACGCTGCGGGTACGTGTCACCGAGGGGGGAGGAATGGCCTTCATCGCGCGATCAACCACCAAACTGTTTTCGAGGAGCAATTCCACGCTTTCCTTGCTGTCCGCTTGCAGTGAAGGACGGGTTCACCGCCCTTCACCGCTGTTGGGGAGGGTTACTGCAATCTGAACTGGAACGTGATGTTAGTTCCATCATTCAGGTTGATGCGATAAGCGTAGGTGTTACCCGCGCTCAGGTTAGAAGTGGACAGGTTAAATTGCCAGCCGGCATTTCCCGCGCCATTGGCCAACGCGCCGCCGACGAAGGCGAACGGTCCGCCCTGCGGGGCAGGCGTGCTTGCTGGAGTGCTGTTCACTGCCGTGAGCACGAAGCTGGAAACCACGCCGGATGACGATACCGAGGTCCCCTTGCTGTCGCACACCCGGAACTGCACCGGAATGGTCGGCGTGGTTGCCTTGGTAAAGACCGTCGTCCCTGCTCCGCTGATCGGGGCCAGGATCTGATGACTCGCGCCGTTGGTACAGGCGACTGTCGCAACCTGGTACGTCACAGTAGCGGTTCCGGGAGTGAAGGTGATGGCATAGTTCGTTGAGCTCTGGCCTGAGCAGTTGATGGCAGAGGATCCAACATTCCCTGTACCAGCAGCGGCGCTGCAGCTCAGTGTGCCGGCGAGGTTCGCGGGCGTCTGCCCGAGGACAAAGCCGGTGTAAGTCGCCGAAGGAGCAACCGCAGCCCCGAGGATGATGGTCTGGTTATTCGCCGCGATCGTCAGCGGGACGGTTGTGACTGTCAGCACGCCGTTGGTCGTGGTCAACGTATAGTTGGCGGACAGCGTGGTGGGATTGAAGACCGCGGCTGCGGTGATCGCGAAAGTTCCCACGTTGCTGGTCTGGGTAGCCGTCGTGCTGAAGCTGGCGGTGATGTTTTCGCCGTTTTTCACGCCCGTGATCGTACCGGTAAGGGTTGAGTTCACGGACCCGTAAGGACGCGAGAGGTTGTTGGCCACCACGGAGAGCGGAGCCTTGTTGACTGTGATGCGGCCATTCTGGATTGTGACCGTGTAGTTGCTGAGCGCAGGTGAAGCATTCACGAGCGGAACCAGCGTGAAGGTTCCGCCTGCGGCAGCGGTCGGGCCAGGCGCAGTTGCGTCATAACCGGCCGTGATCGGGTCGCCATTCTTGATCCCGGTGATTGCAGGAGCCGGGTTGGGGTCGCCATAGAATCGTGTGCCGTTGAAACCGGCAACTGTGAGCGGAGCCGGACGGATGGTGAGAATGCCATTCGTCGTGCTGGTGACGATGTAGTTGCTTAGCTTGCCGGCCGGATCATTGAACGAAGCGAAGGTGATTGGATACGTGCCAACCGGGCTGGTGATCGTAGCGGTTGTCGTGAAGTTTGCGGTGATTGGATCAGCATTCTTCAGGCCGGTGATCGTCCCAGTGAAGGTTGGATTCGCATTTCCATAGTTACGATTCGTGTTACCTGCAGCGACGCTCAGCGGAGCAGGAGTAATGGTGAGCGTTCCGTTCACAAGGGTGACCGTGTAGTTTGAGACCTTGCCGAGTGGATCTACCAGAGCGGGCACGATTGGGTAGGTACCCACCACGCTGGCCGGAGTTGCAACCGAGCTGAAAGTTGCGGTGATTGGGTCGCCGTTCCTGATGCCAACAATCGTTCCCGTGAACACCGGGTTCGCATTGCCGTACAGGCGGCTTGCGTCGGCAGCGGTAACGGTGAGCGCAGCCTGCGTAATCGTCAGCGTGCCAGGGTTAATGGTGACGGTATAGTTCGGCAGATTGAGTCCGCTCAGCGTCGCTGTGATGGGGTATGTGCCAATCGGGCTCGTTGCCGTCGCCGTGGTGGAGTAACTGGCCGTGATTACGTCGTTGTTCTTGATTCCCACCAAAGTTCCCGTAAACACCGGATCCGGGTCACCATAGGCGCGGCTCGCGTTGTTGACGTTCAACGTGAGCGGTGCTGATGTGATGGTCAGCGTGCCGTTGATGTAAGTGATCGCGTAATTCGCCGAAAGCGGGCTCGGCGCAATGAATGGAACGATCGGATAAGTTCCGACCTGGGCAAAAATCGAACCAATTGTCGAGTAAGTCGGGGTAAGGACGTCGCCATTACGAAGTCCAGTCACTGTTCCGGTAAAGACCGGGTTGGGATCGCCGTACACGCGGGTCTCGTTATCCGCGCTCACAGTGAGCGGCGCGGGATTCACGCTTAGCGTGCCGGGGACTGCAACGAACGTGTAATTCGCGGAGGAGAGTGTGCCGAGACCGCAGACCACCGGATAGTGTCCTATGGAAGTGGTCACGCCAGTGGGCGTTGAGGTATCGCAGGTTGTGGTTCCACTTACGACCGCCGCGGTATCACCATTCAGGAAGCCGGTGATCACGTAGGTAAAGCCCGGGTTCGCATCGCCGTAGAGTCGCACCGCGCTGCTGCCGATGACGCTCAACACGGCCTTGTTCACGGTGAGCGATCCAGCGCCGCTGCTCGCGGTAAACAGAGAGTCGCCGGCGAAGCTGGCACTCACCGCTGCCGGATAAGTTCCAAGTGGAATCCCAGCCACGCTCGTCGTCAGGATTGCCTGACCAATGTTGTCAGTGAGTACGGTTCCTACCGGAGTTCCGTTCAGGGTGAAAGTTACGGGTTTACCCGCAAGGCCCGGGCCGCTGGGCAGTTTGCGAAGCACCCCCGTGAGAGTTGCCAGGCCGCCGTAGTTCCCCGTTGCGGGGCTCACGGTCAGCGAAGTCGCGCTCGCCGTGGCAGTCACGTTGCTAGTAACCGTGGCCGAGTTGTTGGCCGGGTTGGGATCGCTCGCCGATTTGGGGCCGAGCGTAACGGTGTTGGTCAGCGTGGCGCCATTGAGCAATGAGGAACTAGTCGCCGCGACCAGGGTGACGGTTTCGGATTGGCCACTCGCCAGTGACGCGAAAGTGATGGTGTGCGGATTTGTCAGCAGGTTACTGCAGATGCCAGCGCCCGTAGAAGTACAGGAGACAAAGCTCTCACCCGTCGGTAGATTGTCAACGATGGTCGCCGAAGAGGCGTTCGGGCCGTTGTTGGTGATCGTGATCGTGTAACTGACGTTGGCTCCGGCTGCAACAGAGGGTGAGTCGGCTGCGATCGTAAG
>DATAEJ010000187.1:0-7273 GCA_036258095.1 Candidatus Angelobacter sp.
CGGTGTCTTCGCTCTGGGAGTGATCTCCGCCGAAGAGCCGAACAAGATTGTGGCGGCTCGCAATGGCCCGCCTGCCGTCATTGGCCTGGGCGACAACGAATATTTCGTCGCTTCTGATATCCCCGCAATTCTGTATCACACACGCGATCTTTTCTTCCTGCATGATGGCGACCTCGCGGTCGTGACGCCCAACGGCGTTCAGGTGACCGACTTTGACGGCAAACCGGTGGTGCGCGACGTCCAGCATGTGACCTGGGATCCGATCATGGCGGAAAAGGGCGGCTTTAAGCACTTCATGCTCAAGGAAATTTATGAGCAGCCACGCGCCGTCCGTGAAACCGCGCTGGGCCGCGTCTCGCAGGATACGGGCCAGGTCTTCCTCGAAGAGATGGAAGTCACGGAAGAAGATTTCCGGCAGGTGCAGAAGATGAACATCGCTGCGTGTGGCACCAGCTGGCATGCCGCGCTGGCCGGCAAGTTCATGATTGAGCGCCTGGCACGCGTGACCGTGGAAGTGGACTACGCCAGTGAATATCGGTACCGCGATCCCATCATTACTTCCAAAGACATTACGCTCTTGATCACGCAGTCTGGCGAAACGGCGGACACCATCGCCGCACAACGCGAGGCGAAACAGAAAGGCTCCAAGACGCTGGCCATCTGCAACGTTGTGGGATCCATGATTGCCCGTGAGTCCTCCGGAACCATTTACACACACGCAGGGCCCGAAATCGGCGTTGCTTCTACGAAGGCTTTCACGGCACAACTTACCGCGCTGTTCCTGCTGGCCATGCGCATGGGCCAGGTGCGTGGGACCATTACTCCTGAAAAGAGCAAACAGTTGATGGGCGAATTGCTGAAAGTGCCGGCGAAGCTCGAAGCATTGCTCAGCCGCGACCAGGAAACCGAAGAACTGGCGCGACGCTACCAGAAATCCCAGGACTTTCTGTTTCTCGGCCGTGGAATTCATTATCCGATCGCGCTCGAAGGCGCTCTCAAATTAAAAGAGATTTCCTACATCCATGCTGAGGGCTACCCCGCTGGGGAGATGAAGCATGGTCCCAACGCGCTGATCGACGAAAATCTCCCGGTCGTGGTGCTGGCCACAAGGGACTCGAAAGATCCCGACTCCGTGCAGCGGTACGAGAAGACAATGTCCAACATCAAGGAAGTGAAGGCGCGCGAAGGGAAAGTGATCGCGGTGGCGTGTGAAGGCGACCATGAGATTGCCGAAGAGGTCGACCACGTAATCTACGTGCCGGAGGCGCCGGAACTGTTGCTTCCGATCATTGAAGCGGTGCCGCTCCAGCTGCTGGCGTATCACATCGCTGTCCGTCGTGGCTGCGATGTTGACCAGCCGCGCAACCTGGCAAAGTCCGTTACGGTTGAATAAGCGGTGTTGTGAGTAGCTGGTTCGGCAGCTACTCACAATCTTCTTTTCCTTTGTTTTAGGCGCTATTCTTAGATTTTTTTCATACAAAAATTGTCGGTTATGAGCGCGGGACGAGCAAAAAGCAGCGCTAGAATCGAACTATGAACGACCGCCTTCGAAGAGAGACATTCTGGACGCGCCACTCAGCAAGCGTTGCTCTCACGGTTGCGATCGTCGCCTTTGTCCTTGGCGTGCTCCAGGACGAGTTCCTCGCCAGAGAAGGCTGGTCACGCTGGACCCTGATTGTGGTCACCAACCTCTTCGCCGGCGTCATCGCCGGAGGCTTCTTCTATGGGTTTGCCCGTGCTGAAACAAGGAAACGTGAACTGCTCCGCGAGCGTATGCGCACGGTGGCAGAACTGAACCACCACGTTCGCAATGCCCTTCAGGTCATCAAATTCTGGGGCGTGCAGCACGAACAGTGCCTGCATGACGATCCACAGATCCAGCTGATGAAAGACTCTGTCGAGCGCATCGAATGGGCACTCAGGGAAGTTTTGCCGCAGTACCCCGAGCCGACCGCTCTCGACAGTTCGCACGGCGACGTCTCCGGTACCGGCGCGGTACCTGCAATCACCCCGGAAAAAGTACTTAAGCCTCACTAAAACCGGCACTAAAAGACAGGCAAGCTGTCAGCCACCGATTCCAAACCGCACCAAAGAATAAACCCCGCAGCCTTGCTGCGGGGTTTATCGGTAGTCTGTTGGGATTGGCTGAAGGCGCGGAGGCCTTTGCGAACTCAACTCCAACTCGCTAGGACTTAAAGACTCACGCCTTAAGCCTCAGCCACCTCACGTTTATCACTACAATCAGAACTTTTCATCTTATTGGATCGCCCTCCTTTCCCGTGTATCGTGAGTTTAGAGGCTCTTAACTGATAAGTCAATACCAAAGTGAGCTGCGGCTTACTTGCCCTGTGCCTCGAGGTTGAGTTCCCCCTACTGCTGCCGGCTGGCGGGCGGCGTGATTCCGTTCATGCGCAAATACTCCACCATCTGGCCGTAGTGATCGAAAGCGTGCGCCACCGGAAACGTTGCCAGGTAAAGCCGGGGCTGCGTGCCGCGGAAGGTCTGCACGGTTTCAGTTGCGTTCTGCGCGTTGAGATTGGCCACGGCTTTGTGCCCAAGCGCAAACGAATCTTTCAGGAACTTGATGATCTCCGCCTTGGTCTTCAGTTCTTCCGGCCCGTTCGGGCCCTTGATGCCTGGCGGAATCTGGTCGCCGGTGAGCGGCGCCCAGAACACGTAATTCGCCGTCGCCACATGCCGTACCTCAAGAGCAAATGTACGCACGCCGTTGTAGTCGGCGCCCTGCAGCTTCAGGGTCTCGGGCGAAAAGTTGAATTTGTCATCAGGCATCGCTTCAGCGGCCTCAACAAATTCCTTTTCCACCAGGCTAATCTGCCGGTCAACGATATTGGAAATCGTAGGCGCGGGCTGTGACGGTTGCGGCGATGCCTGTGAACTCGGGGTTGCGGGCTTCGCAGGGGCCGCTCCGCCCTGCGCCAGACTCAGTGTAATCATGGCGACACTCAAGACCGCCAAAAGAGTTATTGTTCTCACCAGCTTCATGCACTCTCCTTCTTCCAACGGCAGCTTTGATTCCGGAAGCAGTCCAACGATGCTCTTTATTTCTGAGGTTGGGGGCGGCTTGCCGGAGGAACGATGCCATTCATGCGCAGGTATTCAACCATCTGGCCGTAATGATCAAAAGCATGCGAGACAGCGAAGGTAGCCAGGTGGATCCGCGGAACCTGCTGCGGGCCAAACGGTGATTGCACCGTGCCGAGGACGTTTTCAGCCGTCAATGATTTTGCCGCACGATGTCCGAGAGCGAATGAGTCTTTCAGGAACTTGATGATTTCGGCCTTGGTCTTGAGCGATTCCGGCCCGTTGTCGCCGCCGAGGTCCATCGGTGGCTTCTCGCCAGTCACCGCACACCACAATTGGAAGTTCGTCGCGGCCACATGCCGCACTTCTTCCGCGAAGGTTTTCACGCCTTTGTATTCGCTGCCTTTGACGCCGAGCGAGTCAGGCGTGAAGTTGAACTTGTCTTCGGGCATGGCTTCAGCAGCATCCACGAATTCCTTTTCCAGGTTGCTGACCTGCCGCTCGACGACCGCGGAGAAAGTAGGCGCCTGCTGCGGCTGAGACTTCGGCGCAGAGGCATTTTGCGCAAGCACAGAGAGGGGAGCAAGACACAGCACTACCAACAACGCATTCAGAGTCTTCATGTTATTTCTCTCCTAAATTCGAGCCAGATTATCAACTTTGCTGGGACGATTGCAGACGAAATACAGGAGTGGCGCCAAGTCCGGCAACTAATAAGAATGCGGCCAGGGTAACAGTGAACCTGATGCTGGTACGGGTGGCGAGAGCACCCCAAAGAACGCTGCCCAGAGCGAGCCCTCCCTGAAGCACAAGCACGTACATGGAAATGACCCTCGCGCGAATCCAGGCCGGACAAACGATCTGCGCGACCAGGTTGAGAGTTGCGAGCATGCAAATCCAGGCGAGTCCGGCGGCCGCGGCGAAGATGGATGATGCAATCAGCCCGTCCGTCCGCACCAGCCCAAAAAGCGCTATCGCGAATACAATGGTCGCAGATACAGTGACCGCATCATAGGAGAAAGTCCGCCGCGCCCGCGCCAGCAGCAAGGCGCCGATGAGAGCGCCCACTCCGAACAGAGCCAGCATTGCTCCGTACCCTTCCGCGCCGAAGCGGCTGGCGATCAGCGGCAGCAGCGCCCAGAACGCGCTGGCAAAAATCGAAAAACCGAATGTCCGCACGAGCACCGCCTTGATGCGAGGCTCTTCACGCGTATAGTGCAACCCGATTTTGATTGCCCCGCCCACTGTCTGTTTCACCAGGCTGGCTTCTTTCGGGGCAGGTTTCCAGCGATACAAGAAAAGGATTACTCCGAAGAATGAGACCGCATTCAGCAGAAACGCCGGCCCGGCACCGGCAGTTGCCACCACAAGTCCACCCAAAGCTGGACCGACGGCACGCGCAATGTTGAATCCTGCGGAATTGAGCGCGACGGCCGCGGCAAGTTTGCTTACCGGCACCAGATCCGGTGTGAGCGCCTGCCAGGCCGGATCGTTCATTACAGCGCCTGCGCCGAGCAGAAAAGTGAAAAGGAGCAGCAGCGTTGGAGTACAGGTTCCAGTGATGGTGAGAATGCCCAGAACCATTGACGCTGCAACCATTGAACCCTGGGTAATCAGCAGAAACTTGCGCCGGTCCACCATGTCGGCAAGGGCGCCCGCCGGTAAGGCGATCAGCAGCACCGGTAAGCTCAAGGCCACCTGCACCAGAGAGACCCACATGGGCGACGAAGTCAGCGATGTCATGTACCAGCCGGTGGCAACGTTCTGCATCCAGCTGCCGGAATACGAAATGACTGCCGCAATCCAGAGACTGCGGAAGAGCGGTTCCTGCAACGGAGCCAGCGCACCGCCGTGAACGGGCGCCGGAGCGATCTGGGCCTGAGCGGGGTTTTCCACGTTAGTAAGAGGCCTCGGCTGCGCGGCGAGCGACATGGCAGATCATTGGACTCCCGCTCCAGCGATCTCGTGAGCAGCGCCGTCAGAAAACGGCCATTCATGCCTTCGCCACGAGCGAATGAAGTAAATCAGCAGCCCCAAAACCACAATTACGCCTGCAAAGCGGATCTCACGCAGGAATCCCGGTCTCATAAAGAGAACAAAAAGAAATCCGGCGGCCGCAAGCAGCGCCGGGACCGGATAAAGCCACATTCGGAACGGACGCGGGAACTCCGGATGACGCGCACGCAGCAGCAGCAAGCCCAGGATCTGTGAGAGGAACTGCACCATGATGCGGATCACCACCAGCGCGGCAATCAGGTCCGCCAGGCGCAGGATGCAGAATAATGTAGCCACCCCGCCGAGTGTGAGCAGCGAAATGTGGGGAATTTTATGCTTTGGGTGAATGCTGGCATAGCTGCGGAAATAGTTGCCGTCCACAGCGGCAGCATAGGGCACGCGCGAATATCCCAACATGAGCGAAAACACCGAGGCAAAGGCGGTCCACATGATCAGAAACGTGCCGAAGGTCGCGACCCATGGACCGAACGTCCGCTGCAACACGATGGAAGCGACGTAAAAGTGCGTCTCAGTGGCCGCCGCCTGATCCAGTTCCTGCCACGGCACCACGCCCAGGATACTGATGTTCATCACGATGTACAGAACACCGACGAGCAGGATGGAATAAATGATGGCGCGCGGAATATTTTTTTCTGGTTTCTGGATCTCGGCGCCGAGGAAACCAACGTTGTAATAGCCCCAGTAATCGTAAGTGGCCACCAGCATCGCCGAACCGAGCCCGGTGAGGAAGCCCATCAGGCCCTGCACACCATTGAAGCCGTCGAATGCATGTGCGGGGAAGCTGAAAGCCTGGCTCGATTTGAAATGCGTAAGTCCGGCGATCGTGACCAAAAGGATTGCGCCCAGCACTCCGGCGGAGAGGTAACGGGCAAGCGAGCCGACGACGCCAATGCGCCTGTACAACAAGAACACGGCCAGCAGGCAGACGGCCATCGCCACAAAAGTTGACGACGTGATCAGCAGGCGCAGCTCGAGTCCGCCTAGCAACGCAAAATGAAAGGTGCGATCCAGCAGAACGTGGCCGAGAGCAGGCCAGACATAGACCGCGTACCGCGCCAGACCCACGCAGCCGGAAGCAATGGACAGCGGCGCGCTGAAGAGCAGCTGCCATACGAACAGGAATGACATCATGCGGCCAAGGCGTCGCGCACCATAACTTTGCTTCAAGTATTCGTACGAGCCGCCCGCCTGCGGCATGGACGCACCAAGTTCAGCCCAGACCAGCCCGTCGCACATGGCGAGAAGCGCGCCGACGATCCAGCCCAGCATAGCCTGCGGCCCATGCATCGCCTGAATGATGAGCGGGATGGTAATGAACGGACCCACCCCGATCATGTCGATCACGTTCAGCGCTGTGGCTTCGCGCAGATCGACCTCGCGCTGCAAGTGAGGCGCTGCGGAGGCGATTGGGGCGGGAGTGTCCATGAATAAATAAAGGTTAGTGTCCCGCGCTGAGCAGGTTCACCATCAACCGTACCGCTCCGGGCACACCGGCGGGAAGCTGCCGGAACATTGCATACCCGGAATAGATGTACAGGCCCTTACCATAGTGAGCCAGCAGCAGCCCGCCTTTTAATGAGGGCTCGCCGGGATCGTTGCTGGCCAGCAACGGCTTGAACTCCGGCGCCCATTCACCCATGAAGTAAAGACCGCGCTCCTGTACCCACCCATCAAAATCTTTTTCGGTGATCTTGTTCGGATAATTGAAGACGCGCTCTTCCGGAGCAAGAATCTCCACCGGCTGCTCTTCCACGGAGACGCGCAGGTTCTCCATTTTTGCAGGATAAGGAGTGTAGTGTCCCTGGTTGAATGCGCCGGTGCTCTGGTTGTACTGGACGATCAGCGTTCCTCCCCGTTGCACATAATCGAGGAGACGGCGATTTTGTTCCCGGATATCGGTCCGCACATCATACGCGCGGATACCGACAACGATGGTGTCAAAGCGGCTGAGATCGCCCGAGATCAGTTCCCCTGGAGTGATGCTGGTGATGTTCATGCCCAGGCCGCGAAGGACTGTGGGGATTTCGTCGCCCGCGCCCATCAGGTATCCGACGTTCAACTTCGGAGGAAGTTTCACGTCCACCGCCTGAACTTTTTCGGTGGCGGGATGATAGGCGTAGTAGGAATCGAGATCAGGACGCGCGATGACTTTGAAGCCCTCGGCATACTCCTTGCCGTTGTACTCGGCTTTAGCCGTGACCTGATAGGCGCCTTC
>DATAEJ010000188.1:0-18641 GCA_036258095.1 Candidatus Angelobacter sp.
TCATTCTTGCGCGCTCGAGGATGCACCTTCACCGCAAACGTAAGTCCTTTGGCTGTTTCGCTCAGTGGGATCATGCCGCGGGCTTGGGGCGTTCGCCGAAAATGGCCGTGCCCACGCGAACGCAGGTAGAGCCTTCTTCTACGGCGACCTCGAAATCGTGCGACATGCCCATGGAAAGCACGTCCATGCTGACGGCGGGAAGGTTGCGGATCATGATCTGGTCGCGCAGGTCACGTAATAACCGGAAATAGGGCCGCGCCCCTTCCGGATCTTCAGTATGCGGCGGAATGGCCATCAGGCCACGAATTGCTAGGCTCTCCAGCCGTGGCGCCGCCATCAGTAACTCGTCCAGTTCCGGCGAATCCAGAGGGATGCCGGCCTTGGTTCCTTCCGCACCGACTTTGATCTCGATCAACACTTCAAGTTTTTTTCGCAGCTCAGTTGCTGCCGTATTCAGTTTTTCCGCAAGTCGGAGCGAATCCAGGGAATCGACGGCGCTGAAAAGCTCGGCTGCACGCTTAGCCTTATTCGTTTGCAGGTGACCGATGAGTCGCCATTGAGCATCGGGTAGATCAGCCAGCGCGGAGTTTTTTTCCGCAAACTCCTGTACCCGATTCTCCCCGAACATCTTTAACCCCGCCGCGTATGCGTCGCGAATGCGGCCGGGTTCTACCGTTTTGGATACTGCCATCAAGGTGATCGTGGCAGGGTCGCGACTCACGCGCGCCGCGGCGGCGGCAATACGATCACGAACAACGGCTATCTGCACTTGTATGCTCAAGCGTGCAGTTTATCAGTCTTTACAAAAAGTGCGATTACGTCCCTCGCGGTATGGAATTCAGGAGAGACAAACCACCAGACATACTGATTTTAGTATCTCTTCAGCCTGTAAGTTATTGATTCTTAACAATGGTGTTATTGGCCCCTGTTTTGCGAGTACCTGCACCAAAGTTTCAACTTGGCGGGCGGTAAACCCATTCTTTCGGCCCTCAGATGTAACCCGCCAGGGCTTTTCGTACGACCGGCGAACCTGCCGGAGCACGGGGTACATAAGTAAAACCAGGAGACAATCTATGACATTGCGTATGCTTGTTGCGCATCGGACGATGCGCACATGCCTGCTGGTTCTCGCCGCTTTGTTCGTATGTTGTGCGAGCGCCTTCCCCCAAGCCACAAGCGGAGACATCTCCGGCGTGGTGGTGGACAAAACCAACAGCGTGGTGGCCGGCGTCCAGATCAAGGCAACCCGCAACGAAACCAACCAGAGCTTTACCACGACTTCAAATGGCAGCGGCGAATTCCACTTCGTAGCCTTGCCGATCGGCACCTACACCCTTACTGCCACCGCGAAGGGCTTCAAGGCCACCGTCGTTAATAACTTCCCGGTCGAACTGAACAAGACGGCGTCGGCCAGGCTTCAGATGGAAGTGGGCGAAGTGAGCGTGACGGTCGAAGTGCAGACCGAAGCTGCGACCATTGATACCACCACCTCACAGCTCGGTACTACCTTTGATAACAAGCTGCAGGACTACCCGACAGTAGCCGCAGGCGCCTCTGGTGTGTTGAACCTGGCACTGTTGCAGCCCGGTGTTGCCAGCAGCGGCGGTATCGGCGCAGGTTCAGGACCGTCGGTTGGCGGCCAGCGTCCGCGCAACAACAACTTCACCATCGACGGCGTTGACAACAATGACAAGGGCGTCACCGGTCCTTCTCTCGTTGTCCCCAATGATGCCGTGCAGGAATTCACGGTACTTGAAAACGTTTTCAGCCCCGAGTTCGGCCACTCCAATGGCGGCCAGTTCAACCAGGTAGTAAAGGGCGGAACCAACAACTTCCATGGCCTCGTTTATGAGTACATGAAGAACCGCAACCTGAATGCGATTGACGCCAACACAGCGCGTCCATTGATCGCCGCGGGAGAGACTCCCAAGAACCCTCGTTTTGACGATAACCGCTATGGTGGTCAGCTCGGCGGACCAATCATGAAGAACAAGGCGTTCTTCTTTGTGAATTTTGAACGTGAGAGCGTCGGTCAGGCTGGCGCAGCTGGTACCGTCTCCAGTCCAACAGCGACTGGGTACACGCAGCTCGCCGCTGTCCCAGGCGCCTCGTCAACAAATCTTGGAGTGATGAAGCAGTTTGTGCCCGCCGCTCCAAACAAAACGGGCACAGTCACCGTTGGCGGCCTGCCTATTGACGTGGGAGCGCTCCCGATCGTAGCTCCGAATTTCTCAAATGCGAAGACCCTCGTCATTTCCGGCGATTACGATCTGCGCCAGAATGACCGCATCACCGTGCGTGACATTTACAACTCGCTCAATGCGATTGATACGTCTTCGCAACTCCCGGTGTTCTTTACCAATTTCCCGGTGAGGAACCATTTCGCTACCATCCAGGAATTCCACACCTTCACGCCAAGCCTGCTGAACGAATTCCGGCTCGGCTTCCATCGCAGCACCAATGTTACGGACACCGGAAACTTCGCGTTCCCCGGTCTGGATGTCTTCCCCAATATCCAAATCGCTGACCTGGGCTTGCAGATTGGACCTGACCCGAACGGCCCTCAGTTCGGCATTCAAAATACCTATCAGGCCATCGATAACGTGTCCTGGACAAAAGGGAACCACACCTTCAAGTTCGGAACCGAATTCCGCAAGTACATCTCGCCGCAGCAGTTCACCCAGCGCTCCCGCGGCGACTACGATTACAGCGCGCTTGATCTGTTTATCCGTGACATAAGCCCTGACCAGCTCGGTGAGCGCAGCACCGGTAACAGCAACTACTATGGTGATCAGGTCGGCTTCTACTGGTTCGCCAATGACAACTGGAAGATTCGCCGCAACCTGACCCTGAACCTTGGCCTGCGGTATGAGTACACCACCGTGCCTTTCACCGAGCGCCAGCAGTCACTGAACTCGATTGCTGATGTTCCCGGAGTCATGACCTTCGGGGAGCCGCATTATCCAAAGAATGCTTATGCTCCGCGTATTGGCTTTGCTTATACGCCCGGCGCCGATCAAAAGACCGTAGTGCGCGGCGGCATTTCGATGGGCTATGACGTGCTCTATGACAACATCGGAATCCTGTCACTGCCTCCGCAATTCGGTTCGACCATTGACGTAGACGTGACCACACCGACTCCCAACTTCCTGGCAGGCGGCGGTATTCATCCTGGCGGAAGTGGCATTACCACGTTTGCCACCCCCGCGGATGCACGCGCAGCTACTTCCAACCATGTGGTTGAGGACATCAAATTGCCCACGGCCATCCAGTGGACTCTGGGTGTACAGCGCTCCTTCGGAAGCGCCTACACTGTGGAACTTCGCTATGTAGGAACCCACGGGTACCACCTGAACGTACAGGAGCAGATCAACCGCGGACCTCGCGTAAGCGATACCCAGTTCCTGCCGACGTACCTCAGTGCACCCACGCAGGCCACTCTGAATGCTTCCACCATCAACCTCGCCGGCCTTCTGGCGAACCAGGGCGGTTCCGCCATTCTGCCGGCCTTCAGAAGCGCTGGATTTACCGGCCCGATCACTCAGTTCACACCGCTCGGCAGCTCGATGTATCACGGGCTCTCGCTGCAGGTAAACCGCCGCTTCACCAACGGTCTGCAATTCCAAGGCGCTTACACCTTCAGCCACAACATCGACAACAGCACGGCTGATTTCTTTAGTACGCTGGTAACCCCACGCCGTGGTCAGGACTTCCAGAACATGAGCGCCGATCGCTCCAATTCGGCTCTTGACCATCGCAACCGGCTCACCTTTGCCGCGATTTATGACCTTCCTTTCTACAAACACGGCAACTGGTTCATGAAGAATGTGGTGGGTAACTGGCAGTTCTCGCCCATCTACACTTATGAAACCGGCGAGTGGGGTGACGTTCAGAGCGGCGTTGACAGCAACCTGAACGGAGATACGGCTGGCGACCGCGCCATCTTCAACCCCAGCGGCACCCCGGGTACGGGAAGCGGCGTAAGCCCGCTTTGCACCAGCAGTCTGCCTGTAGGCGTCACTTGCGGCAGCACGGCATCCCGCCCGTTCCTGGTTGGATACCTGGCCACGAATGGAAATGCGCAGTACATCACGGCGCAGATCGGTGCCAAGGCGAACGCGGGGCGCAACACAGTCCAGTTGCCCCCGATCGACAACATCGACTTGAGCATACACAAGCGCTTCAGCATGACCGAACGCATGAATCTGGAGTTGGGCGCCAACTTCTCCAACCTCTTCAACCACCCGCAGTTCATTGCTGGTGTGATCAATGACGTTCAGTCCTTCGGCAATACGACCCCGGCAGTTCGGAGCGTATTTTTGAATCCTGCGGATCCCGGCTTCTTGAAGCCTGGCCAGACCTTCTCCAGCAACTCTCGCACCATGTCGTTGCAGGCGAAGTTCAAGTTCTAGTCCTCAGGACTGGAAAAACTTTGGGGAGCCATCAAGGCTCCCCATTTTTTTTTACAGCAAGCAACGGAGTGAGGCCGCTATTTTGCTCCACTCGCAGCCGGAATACTTGCCCCAAACCCCGGGTCTGTAATTTCCAGGGTCTCCATCTTTGTGGCATATTTCTTCACCGCTTCGCCGATCTCGGCCTTCTTGCCGATCAGCACAAGAACAAGGTTGTCCATGGGGTAGTACTGCTTGATCACTCGCTGCGCGTCGGCCAGTGTCATCGCATCGATCCTGGCGTACAGATCGTTAATCTCGCGTTCGTCCAGACCGTAGAACTCAAGCTCCGTGAGCAGGCCGGCGAGTTGGCTGCCGGTCTCTACGGACGGCGGGAACTGGCCCTTGATATAGGCCTTGGCGGACTTGAGCTGTTCCTCCGTAACGCCTTTTTCGTGCAGCTGCTTCAGAACTTCCAGAGTCTTGTCGATCGCCTCGGTTGTGCTCGCGTTCTTCGTGTAAGTGGAGATAAAGAATGGTCCGGGCTGCCGCCGGCGGTCAAAACTCGATCCTGCGCCGTAGGTCAGACCAGTCTTGATGCGCAGCTCAGTATTGATCATCGAAGTAAAGCGCCCGCCGAAAAGCGTGTTGACCACCTGCAGGTAAACGCGGTCAGGATTGGTGCGCGCGATACCCACGTTCCCGATCCGATAGTACGTCTGCGTGGAATCGGGCTTGTCCACCAGCAGCAGCTTTTTGCCGGTGAATGGCGTTGGGACAGGAACTGTGACGGCCGGTGAAGTCTTCGCAGGCCATGCCTGGAATTTTTCCGTCAGGAGCTTCTCCATCTCCGGCGTGGAGAAATCACCTGCAACGGTCAGGATCATGTTCCCGGGCGTGTAATAGGTCTGATAGAACTTCGTGACGTCATCCCGCGTGATGCCTGCAACCGACTTCTCGTCGCCCTCCGTGGGCCGGCTGTACGGATGGCCTGCGAACAGGAACGCGTTGAAGTAGTTGCCGATTACCGCCTGGGCCTGGTCCTTGGCCGACTTCAGGCCGTCCAGGCGCTGCTTCTGCAGCTTAGTAAATTCCTCAGCCGGGAAGGAGGGATTCAGCAGGGCATCCGCGAATAGATCGAGACCCTGATTGATGTCTTTCTTTACGAACTGAGAGGAGAGTGAGGTGGAGTCAGCCGTAGCTCCTGCGCTGAATTGCCCGCCGATAAAGTCCAGTTCCTGTGCGAACTGGTCCGCTGTGCGCTTCTTTGTGCCTTTCCGCAGCATGGAGGCCGTTATTGAAGCGGTGCCCTCCTTGCCCGGTGCGTCGGCTACGGAGCCCGCTTTGAGCAGGGCGTTGAAGCCGATCAGCGGCACTGTGTGGCGTTCCACCAGCATGATCGTCATGCCATTTTTCAGCTTGATCTTTTTGTAAGCTGGCAGTTTGAGGCTCGGCGCAGCCGCCTGCTGCGCTACGGCAGCAGCAGAAGCAAGGAGAATGAAGGCGGTGAGAATGGTAGAAAGTCGCAGCTTCATTGCTTTGGCGCCTCCTCTTTTTCCGGCACCAGGGTGGCCACGGTCCGGTTTTTGTCGGCGAAATACTTCTGCGCTACGCGCTGCAGGTCTTCTTTTGTGACCTTGTTGTAGTTGTCCACCGCGGTAAAGAGCTTGTGGTAGTCGCCGAAGAAGACTTCGTAAGTCCCCAGCGTATTGGCCCGGCCGTTGATGGTGCTCATCTGGCGATAGAAGTTTGCCAGCACAATGTTGCGCGCTTTTTCCAGTTCCGCGTCAGAGACTGCGCTCTTTCGCGCGCGCTCCAGTTCCTCGTACACGGCATTTTCCACCTTCTGCGGCTCAATTCCGGCTTTCGGTTGTGCAGTGATGGTAAAGAGCGTGGGATCCAGCGTCGCGCCAAAGCCGCCGCCGATGCCAATGGCGAGCTGGTCTTTGTCCACCACACGCTGATAAAGCCGTGAACTCTGCCCGTCCAGCAAGATCGTTTCCAGCAGATTGAGGGCGTAGAAGTCAGGCGACGCGGCTTCAGGAACGTGCCACGCCATCATCACGATGGGAAGCTGCGCAAATTTGCTCACCGTCACCCGCCGCTCGCCCACTTGTGCGGGCTCTGCGGTGGTGATCTTCGGTGGCGGCGCGTGTGAGGGGATCGGCTCCAGAGTTTTTTCCGCGCGCTGGAAGATCTCCTCGGCCGTAATGTCGCCGACCACCACCATGGTCGCATTACTGGGCGAGTAGCCCATCTCGAAATGGTGCTTGAGATCGTCCATGGTCCAGTTATCGATATCCACCATCCAGCCGACTACCGGCCATTGGTAGGGATGGGCGGAGAACGCCGTCGCGTAGAGCTGTTCAAAGAGAATGCCGAAGTTGCTGGCGTCCACGGACGATCGGCGCTCGGAGGCGACGACGCCGCGCTCGGAAGCAATGATCTTGGGATCGAAGCCAAGGTTTTCGATGCGGTCCGCCTCGAGATCAAAGATCAGGTCGAGCGCTGAGCGGGGAAACCAGTCCTGATAGACCGTGACATCACGGCTGGTGTAGGCGTTGTTGGATCCGCCCGCGGCTTCCATGGTGCGGTCGAATTCGCCCGGACCGTACTTCTTCGCTCCGTTGAACATCATGTGCTCGAAGAAGTGAGAGATACCGGTTGTGCCAGGACGCTCATTTCGTGACCCGATGCGGTAGAAGATGTAAAGGGCCACGTTCGGAATGGTGTGGTCTTCCTGTACCAGCACCTTCATTCCGTTCTTGAGCGTGTGGGTCTTTACGTCAAAGTTTTGTGCTGTGGCAGAGAGCATCAGCACACAGGAGCAGAGGATCAGGCCGACGCAGCGGCGCACATTGTGAGTTTTCATGAGTGCCTCTGGATTCGGGATTGTAGCAGAGCTGCACGCTGACGAGGCGGAAGTGGCTCGGCCCGAAGGTGCAAAAAAGAGCAGCCCGGCGGGCTGCTCTCTGCCGAACTTGAGATTGTGTCTAAGCTTTGTCGTCGCCCAGAGGCTTGCGGGCGAAGTGATAAAGCGAGTACGCCAGCAGGCCGAACATGATCACGGCGAGAACATTGCTGTTGGCCAGGGCGGGAATTTTCTGCCCCCAGGCTAGGGAGTTTGGCGGTAGCCATTTCCAGGCTTCCATCACTTTGATGAACATTCCGATAAGGCCCACGATTCCCCCTGCCGCAATCAAACCGCTGGAATAAAGCGATCCGGGGCTGACCTCGCTCTCCTCGACTTTTTCTCCGGCGCGCCTGCCTTGCGCCTCAACCAGCCAGCGTACTACGCCTCCGGCAAAGATAGCCAGTGTGGTGGCGATGGAAAGATAAAAGCCGACTGCAAACGACAATGAGCGAATGCCCAGCAGTTCCACCCCGATCACCAGGAAAACTCCAAGTAGAATCAGTCCCCAGGGCAGCCGCCGCTGCAGGATGCCGTTGATCACCGTCGCCATCAATTGCGCCTGCGGGGCAGCAGCGCGCGCACTTCCGATCCCCTGGATCCATTGGATCTCGAATTTACCCGTTTGCGGGTTATAGAAGTAGTAGCCGTTGGGCACCGTGGGAGAATTAATGGAGGTGTAGAGCGTCATACCCGCGACGGAGCGGTCCTGTTTGCTTTGCTCTGCGTTGGCGTCAGGACCTGCTGCGGAACTCACCGGCACAGTCTGGCGCTGGAACGTGCCTGAGTATTCCGAAACGCCAACCGGAAGGTTGTGAACGTCCACGGCAATGTTAGCCGGCCGGAATTCCTCCAGAGCTGTATTCATCAGGCCGAGGGTGGCGCCGATGGCAACCACCGATACGGTCACGCCGACCATCAATGCCATCTGTTGTCGCGATGGCGTTGCTCCCACCAGAAATCCGGTTTTCAAGTCTTGAGAGGTATTGCCCGCGTTGGCCGAGGCAATACAAACCACGCCGCCTATCGTGATCGCGAGTGCCGAAAAAGCTGTGCCGGTCCAGCCCATCACCAGGAACATGGCGCACGTTGCCATGAGGGTGGCGATCGCCATGCCTGAAATTGGGTTCGATGAACTGCCGATTAATCCCGTGATTCGCGAAGAAACGGTTACGAACAGGAATCCGAAAACAACAACCAGGATGGCAGCAAACACATTGTCTGCAGCTGAAGTTTGAGCGTGGGCAATAGGTTTGAAAGTCAGCATCGCCCACATGATCACCAGCAGAACGGCCGCGCCCACCAATGCCCATTTCAAGCTGATGTCATTGTCTGTGCGCCGCTGCCCGGCTGCTCCGGCGGCGCCGGCCCGCAGATCCTTCATGCCTGCTCGCAAGGCGCCAACGATGGTTGGAATCGTGCGCAGCAGCGTAATCAATCCCGCGGCCGCCACAGCGCCTGCCCCCATGGGACGGATATAAGCGCCATAGATCTGGTCCGGGCTCATCTGCGCAATCGGGATGGTGCCGGGGAAGATGGCTCCGGGCACGTGGGAGCCGAAAAACTTGATCGCCGGCATGACTACCAGCCACGCGAAAACGCCGCCGGAGAAGATGACACCGGCAATGCGTGGCCCGATGATGTAGCCCACGCCCAGATACTCGGAAGTCGTGTTGGCTCGGATTGACGAACCCGGAAACCAGGAAGGTGTGTAGGTCGGGGTGGCGGGCCAGAGCGAGAACATGTTCTCATTCTGGAAAAACGTGTAGAGCGCGCCGAATCCCAATCCGGCGAATACTCGCCCCGCAAAAGAGCCACCTTTATCTCCCGCGATCAGCACGTCCGCACAGGCCGTTCCTTCCGGATACAGCAGGTTGCCGTGTTCTTTCACGATCAACTGCCTGCGCAACGGGATCATGAACAGCACGCCGAGCCATCCGCCGATAAACGCAAGAAGGAAAATGCGTGCATACTCAAGCGGGAAACCAAGAAAGATGAGCGCTGGAAGCGTGAATATCACGCCGCCGGCGACGGATTCGCCAGCCGACCCCGTGGTCTGCACGATATTGTTTTCAAGAATACTGGCTTTCCCAAGCGCGCGAAGAACACTGATGGAGAGGACTGCGATCGGAATAGAAGCTGAAACGGTGAGTCCTGCGCGCAGGCCAACGTAGACCGTTACCGCGCCGAACAGGATCCCGAACAATCCGCCAAAGAAAATGGCGCGAAATGTAAACTCAGGACGGATCTCCTCCGCTGGTACGTACGGCTGAAACGCTGGCTCTGGAGCGTGTGTTGTTCCGGCCACTGTTTTCCTCCCTAAATTGTTCCTGCTGTTGAATCGACGCAAGTTAGCACATCCGGCACATCAATACAAATCAGAAGAATTGCCTGTCACTCAGTGTCATCTCGAGAGATCAGCGTGCCCGCGTGCTGGTTCGTTAATCAGCTCTTACTTGTGCGGTTCCGGATAGAAGTGTCTTCTTCGAATCTACCGCGAATGCCTCAGCTCCGGCGATTCGGCGATGCGATCAATCATGTATTCATTGCAGCCGGGGTGGAACACGGCTATACTTAGGTCATTCGCACTTCCTAAAGAGGTCTTGAGGAAGGAGGGTCGTCTTCAGCAGTAATGGTGACCTAACCCGAGAGCGACGGGTCCCCCAGAGCGCAACCGTGCTGCGGGCTGGGGAAAGAACGCTGCAAACTGTCGCGGAAAGTATCTTTTCGGTCCTGTTTCCCTCGTTGTGCCGTACTTGCCGGGCGCCCCTTACAAATATCTCCCGTCTCCCTGTCTGTCAGCCATGTTTAGATCAGATTCTGCCCCTCGAAGGGCCATTGTGCTCGATCTGCGGCGAGAAGCTCTTCACACCGGAAGCTGATACCGAATTGTTACCCACCTGCGGTATCTGCCGCAGGGCCGAGCCTAGATTCCGTCGCGCTGTAGCACATGGCTCCTATGCCGGGACCTTGCGCGACCTGCTGCACGTCTTCAAGTATCAGCAGGTCAGGTCCGCTGGGCCGGAACTGGCTCGGATGCTGGGCCAGGCCGTAGACAAACTGGCTCTCGAAAAACCGTTGCTGGTCATTCCAGTACCGCTCTGGCCGGGCAAGCGCCGGTTGCGCGGATTCAACCAGTCAGAAGAGCTCGCATGCGCTTTTGTGCGCTCCCGGCGGGCAGCTACAAGCATCCAATTAGATACCACTTCGCTGGTCAGAACGCGGGAGACCGCTTCGCAGACCGGGCTCACTCGTCTGCAACGTCGTGCCAATTTGCGTGGCGCATTCGCGGTGGCGCGTCCGGATAGAATCCGTGATCGCAGCATCCTGCTGATTGATGACGTCCTGACCACCGGCTCCACGGCGGGCGAGTGCGCGCGCGTCCTGCTGCGCGCCGGAGCCAATGAGGTTTTCGTGGCGACGGTCGCCCGTGCCACTCGAGACATGGAACGTGTTTTTAGCAGGGAGGGACCCAAAGGCCATGCATGATCGGGACCGAATGAGAAACAAGCGCCATCACCAGGACGCGCCCGTGGAACCGCCCCCACCACGCAAAAGCCTGATTATGCAGACACCGGTGCTGGTGCTGAACGCCTCCTATGAGCCGATCAACATCTGCGCTGCCCGTCGCGCAATCGTGCTGGTCCTCAAGGGGCTGGCTATGCCGGAAGAAGAGAATGGCCAATTTCTGCACGCTGCTCGGGTCGCCATGCGTATCCCTTCCGTGATTCGGCTATTGGAATATCGTCGTATCCCTCACCAGACCAGGGCTCTCTCGCGCAAGAACATCCTGCTGCGCGACCGCAATACCTGCCAGTACTGCGGCGTGGTGATCTCTTCCAGCGAACTCACGCTGGATCACGTGGTGCCTCGTTCGCGCGGCGGGCTCTCCACCTGGGAAAACCTGGTGGCGTGCTGCCATCCCTGCAATCGCAGGAAAGGGAACCACCTGCTCGGAGAGACGGACATGAAGCTGCTAAAGGAGCCGCGTCCCTTTACGCTCCACACCAGCCGCCATATCATGCGGATGATCGGCCGCTCTGATCTGAAGTGGCGGAAGTACCTCTTCTACTAAATTGTTTTGCAATCAAGGCGCGGCTGCTTGCCGCGCTTTTTCATTGAGGTATTAAGGTCGCCTTAAGCAAATGCAGAGTCTCACACACCTTTAGACCTGAGCTGCCCAATGTATGTACCACGCTTCCACAGTGCAGCAACTCATGTCCGCCAACATGCGCTGAACAACGGAATGTGCAGATTTTCTCTCGATAGTAGAGCAGAAACTGCATCCAACAAAACGGCGGCACAGCAAGTCCGTGCCGTAACCCTTTCGTCAGCGTTTTCCTTAAGCGGCAGCAAATCACACAGGAGCAAGAAGTGCCAGAAACTGCATTGGATCAAGTATTACTGGAACTGCGTGAGAACGCGGGCCGGCATTATCCCGAGCTTGGAGAACTGAAGAACCTGAGGGTGGTGGGACACACGCCCAAAAATGACCATTTTATTTACGACGCGTGTGCGGACTTCGCCCAGGGCAGTGAGCGCATTGCGATCAAGATTTATCGAGCGAACAAGTGCAATGGCAATGCGAAAGCCGTGGCAAAACAGGAGAATGCCAACCTGCAATTTGTGCAGGAGGCGATGAAAAGAAAAAAGCTCAATGGCGTACCGCGCCCACTCGGCGATTTCAGCGAACTCGGCGCCGTGGTTACCGACAAAATCAACGGCCTGCCGCTGCAATCCATCGTAATGAAAGCTGCCCTGCTGCCCGGATTCGCCGATAACGGCAGCATCGCCCTGGTGGCACGCCGGGCGGGCGAATGGCTGCGCGGATTTCATAAGGCCACAGCAGAAATGCCGGAGGCCTTTGATGGTGCAGCGCTCATGGTGACACTTGAGAAGCTGTGCCAGAACTGCATGACTGAAGGGCTGGATAAAGATTCCGTCGATGTGATCCTTGGCGGGGCGAAGGCTGTGCTGGCACGCGGTCGCAAGACCATGCCCACATCGGCCGTCCTGGGCGACTTTACCCCTTTGAATCTGGTTGTTACCGATCAGGGAGTCGGGTTCTGCGACTTTGCGCGAATGCGCCGCAAGGGAGTCGCTTTTGAAGACCTGGCCCAGTTCCTGGCTTCGGTTGAGGCGCTGGAAAAGTATCCTTTTTGCAATCGCGCAATTACCAGCCAGATCCAGGAGAACTTCCTGGAGACATATGGCGTCAACCAATCGGAAGCGGCCATTCTGCGCGTCTTGAAAATGAAGGCATTGTTGGGAATGTTTGCTCAGGGCAGGACAGTGAAGGAAAGCGCAGTCCGGAAGAAGGTGATGTGGGCCAACGTGATGCGGAAATTCATCCATGCCGCAGCTCAAAGGTCACTTGCACCGCCGGCGGCTGCTTAGGTACGCTATTGCCATCCTGCAAGACCGTTCATCCGGATTTCAGGCCGCTGCGGGCGGCCTGAGTGCTTTTCAGGACTTCCTTTTTCGTTCCGATCTCTTCTTTCCACTGGACTCGCTCACCGCGCGGGGTGGCTTGCCTCTCTTGCTGCGTGCAGGTGGGAATTTGTACTCGCACTCGCTCATGCGCACTCGCGAACCGTTGAACAGCACACCTTCCGCCTGCAGCCGCATCCGCTGTTCAAAGCCGTGTTCACCCGGTAAAGCGATCCGTCCTCCCGAGGCAATGACGCGGTGCCAGGGAAGAGCGTGCCCCTGTCGCAAGGCCCAGACGACCTGACGAGCAGCCCCGGGGTAACCTGCCGCGCGTGCCACAGCGCCGTACGTTGATACCTTGCCGCGCGGGATTTTAAGTATGACCTTTCGGATTGCCGCAAACATCGCTTCTTGACTTTAATCCCGCTGCGTCAAAAGCGATAGGGTTCCTCACTGCGCTCAGGAGGTCAAGAAAGAGACGCGACTCGTCGCCGCGCCTCGATGAATTGTTCCCGGAGATCACTTCTTTTCCTCGCTGCCCTTCTTTTCGGTCGCGCCTTTCTTCATCGCGGGTTTCGCACCGGATTTCAGCGCCTGGTCGGGCGGGATCTCGTTCCCGTCCTTGTCCACGTAATGCATATCGAATGGGCCTTCGAGGTTCAGGAAGAAGGTGCAGCCAAGCACGCAAGTGAACTGGTGCTGCGTTTTCCCGGGCAGATAAACAAAATCACCAGGGACCACCGTGGCCGCGGGCGAGCCTTTCATTTCAGCCTTGCCTTTGCCGCTCACCATCATCAGGTTCTCGGTCGCCGTGTGCCAGTGCCACGGCACCGCGCAGCCAGAACTCATCTTGACGATGACTACGGAAGCGCCTTTGGTCGGATCGCCATGTGACGGCGCCAGGATCATGCATTTCGGCGCGCCTTCAACATTGCCGAGCTTCAATTTGGAAAGGCTGGATACATGACCCTGGTCTTGTGCCACTGCACCGGCAGCAACACACATCAGAGTCGTAAGCATACATACGCGTACTGCTCTCATCTTGTTTTTCTCCTGTCTTTGCAGTTGGTCAGTTCAGGACGAAGCGGAGCGGGTACCCTTAGACCGAATTGTAGGCCAACGTTCACAGCAGGGGTAGTGCTGAGCAGGGCGCCAGGTCAGGCGCCTTCCCACTTGATCGTAGTCGAGAACATCCCCGTGCGTTCTTTGAATCCGAGCCTCTTGTAGATGTCCGCGGCACGTTGGTTATCAGTGCGCACGGTGAGGAACGGCGTTTCTCCCGCAGCATGGATTCGTCGCGATAGCTCGCTGACGATTGCGGTGGCAAAGCCGCGACCCTCATGTCCCGACAAAGTCCCGACCGTGCTGATCTCGCGAAAACCGCGAAGGTGAAGGCGCAGGCAGCCCATGGCCACCACGCGGCCGCCATCCTTTACGCCCAGGAAGCCTCCAAGCCGGTACAGCCGGGGAGAAAGCCTGCGTCCCGGCCGGGTGGCCTCATAAAGCGCAGACATCTCGGGCAGGTCCTCGGCTGTGAGGTCCACGACCTCAAAATCATTCGGTGCCTTCATTTCTGCAGGCTGCTCCTGGAGCATTTCACTCAGCTCAACCTGCCGCGTGGTGATAAAGCCCGTGGGGAACTGTGGCGGACGAAGTGAGAAGAGTGCAACCGGATCACGCGCCAAACGAGCCATGGACTGCCATGCGGGAAGAATCGTCGTTGCAAGTGCGCCATGAACGCAGACCTCCGGCGGGAATCGCCGTGCCATGCCTTCCACGATGGCGAAGCTCCCCTGGTGAGAGGTCAGAGCAGCCCACGTTGGATTATCGAGGGGATGCATCGGATCAGAATTGTAATGCCTGTACGCTTAGTTCTCGCCTGCACCTGCGGTTTCCGCGAAGTTGACATCGGTGGGGTACGGCAGGAACAACGTGAAAACTGCACCGCTCCGGCCGTCACCGGACGATGCCAGGGTGAGAGTACCTCCGTGGCGAACGGCGATCTCGCGGCTTACCCAGAGACCAAGTCCAGTGCCCACATCTTTTTTCGTGGTAAAGAAAGGTTCGAAGATCTCGTCCCGGTTTTCCGGAGGTACGCCACGCCCGTCATCGGCAACGGAAACAATGACACCCTGCTCATGTTCCACCTCCGCAGGGCGCACGGCAATATTTATCTTCCCGCCCGGCTCTACCGCGTCCGCTGCATTCGAGACCAGATTGGCAATCACCTGTTGCAGTTCACCGAAGAGCCCGCGTATTGGACCTACGACGCCCGTATCCACTTCCACTGTGATGTTCTTGCTCTTCAGCTTGTTTTCGTAGAGTTTGACCACCGATTGCACAACATCCGCCAGCTTCACGGGAGCAGCGTCAGATGATTCACGGTAAAAGCCGAGTGTCTGGCGTGTTGTGTGGGCCACACGGTTTAACTGCTGCTCCATGAGTTCCAGGTACTGGCGTGCGCTTTCCGGCAAGTCAGGCAGACTACGGGTAAGGAAAACCAGGTTGTTTACCGCCTCGAGCGGGTTATTGATCTCATGCGCTACGGTGGCTGCCAGCCTTCCCGCAGCGGCAAGTTTCTCCGCTTTGCGCAGCACGGCCTGGGCCTTGCGGTCCGCCGTAGCATCACGGAATACCATCACCACACCGAGCAGTTTTTTGGCATCGCCGTAAATCGGCGCGGCACTGTCTTCAATCGGTATCTCTTTTCCGTCGGGCCGCTTCAGGATCGTGTGGTTTGCCAGACCCGTGATCCGGCCATGTTCCATGACTTTCATCACCGGATTCTCCGCTTCTGCTCCGGTACGCTCGTTGTAGATGGGGAACACGGTTTTGATGAACAGGCCTCGACCACGCGCAAGCGGAACGCCGGTGAGCTGTTCGGCAATGGCGTTCATGAACGTCACGCAGCCACGATCGTCAGTGGCGATCACCGCGTCGCCGATACTGGCAAGGGTCACACGGAAGCGCTCCTCCCGTTCCTGAAGGGCGGCAGTGTACCTTTCGCGTTCGGCGATGGAGCGGATCACGAACCAGGCGAGCAGGGCCAGGGCAATGATCGCCAGCGCACAGCTGAAGTAGAGAGTTCCAACCAGCCTGGCGGTGCTCGACTTCACCGCGTGCAGTCGTTCATCCAGGAGGTTGTTCTCATCGCCGCGTACGTCTTCGGCCAGCGAGCGAATCTGGTCCATCAGGCTCTTACCCGCTCCCGACAACACCAATGCCCGCGCCTGGTCCTTATCGCCTTCTCCAAAAACTCGAATGCACTGGGCAAGTTCGTCGCGCTTCTCTGTGACCAGCGGTTTCAGCGCGGCAATCCGCGGTTGCTGCCGGGGATTGTCCCTGGTGAGCTCGGCGAGCCTGTTCAGGTGCGTGTCAAGCTGCGACAACGCATCGTTGTACGGCGCCAGGTAACGGGCGTCTCCCGTGTATAGATAGCCGCGTTCACCGGTTTCGGCATCCTTCAGCAGCGATTCAACTGTTGTCAGTTCGAGCAGAACATTCTGCGTGTGTCGCACCCAGCCCTGGGCTTCATCCTGAACTGAGAGCTGACGGCGAGTGACCGCTGTATTCATCAGCACCACGGCCACAACCACAACAAATCCGGCCATAACGCTCAGTCGTTTGTGTAAGAGGCGCATGCAGGAGAAAGGGAACTTAGAACATATTCTAAAACGGAAAAGCTGCATATTGAGGGGTGCTGCTGGAGCAGAAGCAACATTTCGCGTGCAGTTCGGGCGCTCTTTGCGACTGGAGAGTAAAATGACCTTGTTGGAGGCTTTTATGCGCTTCCTTAAGTCTTCCGTCCTCGTAATTGCCATTGTTGCTCTCCCCGCCACAACAGCACGGGCCCAGAGCGCCCAGGAGCCGCAGAATAGATCGTTGCAATCACCCGGAACTGGGCAAAAGGCTCAACTAAAGGCGCCAGATCGCGTCCAGGGTGGCGCCCGGTCCTTGGATCATGGAATCTATGCCGAATCCACCGCGGGGATGTGCGGGGCTATCGTGAGTTACAACTTCTCGCCCGGCGATAATCCACGGTTGGAGAGCGTGACCACCTGCACGCCGAGCGATGCAGTAGTTCCGCAGCGCGCCCGCCAGCAAACGCCGCTGAAGTCGCCCGCGCCTCAGGTGCTGCATACCGATTTGCGGTATTAGCTGAATCGCAAGGTCAGGCAACGAATCTGGGGGGAACCGTGGAATCGGCCTCCCTTCGCCGTTTTAGCTGTGGCAGGGCGAAGAGCCTCTAGTCGGCGGGGGATGAGACTGTAAATCCCCCAACCCCTATAGAAGGCCGCCTCTCCTTGGGCGGCCTTTTGTTTTTTGCGTTCAGAGCTTTTGCAGTGTGATTCCGCTGGCTACCGGATTCATACATTGAGCAGATCGGAAACAGGCTAAGATAGCCTGAACCATGGATACGCAGGTGATCCCGCGTGAGATTCTCGCCCAGCGTGGCAAGCGGCTGGAATATTTCACCATCGGCTGGAATACGCTTGAGGGGCTGGTTGCAGTCCTGAGTGGCGCAGCCGCCGGAAGCGTGTCCTTGATGGGATTTGGGATCGATAGCTTTATCGAAGTGCTCTCCGGATCCACCCTGCTCTGGCGCATGTCCGTGGACAGCGATGCTGAGCGGCGTGAGCAAAATGAACGCCTCGCCTTGAGGATTGTAGGTGCGTGCTTTGCCGCGCTGGCAGTTTACGTCGGGTACGAAGCCTTACACGACCTCATTACCCGGGATGCGCCGCGCCCAAGCCTTCCAGGAATCCTGCTGGCGATCGCGTCGTTGATTGCGATGCCTCTGCTCTCGCGCGCGAAGCGCAAGGTTGGCTCAGGGCTGGAAAGTGCAGCCATGCACGCCGACGCGCGGCAGACCGACTTTTGTGCTTATCTATCTTTCATTCTGCTCATTGGATTGCTGCTCAACAAGTTTTTCGGGCTATGGTGGGCCGACCCCCTCGCCGGATTGGTGATGGTACCGATCATTGCCAAAGAGGCCTATGACGGCCTGCGTGCCCGCGCCTGCCAATCATGCCAGTGCGGGCATTAAGCGCCGCGTATTACTTCTCTCCATGGCTTTCCATTAAGGCGATGTTTTCCGCCTTCCACTGCATGGCATCGTGAATGCGGTTGCGTCCGCTGGGATGATCAAAGAAGATCCGCTCTTCCCATATTCCGGGACTCATTTTGCGATATTCACCCAGATGAATCGCTGCCTGGGCGAACCCGTCCGGCTGCCGGCTGGCGTTGATGCCGTACATGTCCGCCTCATGCTCCTGAGTGCGAACGTACGTATTGGTGATGGGCGTGAGAACAAAAAAGAAGATCGACGCGATCAAAAATACGAGGGGGATGATCGCGGGATCAACGAGTTCGCGGACCTGCCAGCGTTCGCCCCAGCGGGCCAATGACCAGTTCAAGCCCCACCGCAGCAGCGCGAAGAACAAAAAAATGATGACGCCGCCGAACAGCAGCAGTTTGTAAACGTGGTTCAGAACGTAATGGCCCATCTCGTGGCCCATCACGGCTTGTACCTCCTCCGGGGAAGCGCGATTGAGCAGGTTGTCATTCAGGGTGATGCGCATGGTGCCGCCAACACCGCTTACGTTGGCGCTCATGCGCGTGGACTGCCGTGACGCATCCACCTTGAAGACATCCCTGACTGGAATGCCGTTGGCACGCGCAAGGCTGAGTATTGGTCCGGTGATCTTGGGATCATCGAGACGCTTGTAAGTATTGAACATGGGCGCAATGAACACCGGCGAAATCAGAACACCAATCGTGAAGAAAATGAATGTGACCACAGCGCCCCAGATCCACCACGTCTCGCGCAGCCGCCGGACTATTCCAAACAGCGCCGTTACCACCAGCCCGCCCAACACAACGCTGAGCAGCAGCGCTTTGAGTTGATC
>DATAEJ010000189.1:0-4683 GCA_036258095.1 Candidatus Angelobacter sp.
GCCTGCGAGAGCTTGCGGGCGTAGGCTTCGCCTTCGTCACGCAGGATGTCACACTCGGCGGTGATGACGAGCGCCGGAGGCAAAGATTTGAGCTGATCGAGGGGCGTGAGGAGCGGACACGCGTTAGGATCGGAGTCCGCAGAGCGATCGGGCGCGTACTGGTGCCAGAACCAGCGCGAGTTTTCGAGCGTGAGGTAGTGGTCCTGGGCGAACTCGCGGATGGAAGGCAGGTCAAAGCCGGCGGCGGTGGCTGGATAGATGAGGACCTGGCTCGCGATCTTCGGGCCGTTGCGCTCGATGGCGAGCCGGCAGACTACGGTGGCCATGTTGCCTCCGGCGCTGTCGCCGGCAACAGCGATCCGCGCGGCGTCAACGCCCAATTCGGCGCCGCGTTCGGCGACCCATGCAGTAGCGGCATAGCACTCTTCCAAAGGAACAGGGAAGCGCTCTTCCGGCGACCGGCGATATTCCACGAAGACCACTGTGGCACCGGTGCCATGAGCCAGTTCGCGGAGGAAACGGTCATAGGTGGCGCCATCCCCGAGCACCCAGCCGCCGCCGTGGAAATACATCAGCACCGGCTGTCCGGAGCCACTGCCCTCAGCGCGAACGATGCGGAGTTGTACGTCGCCCCTGGGGCCGACCGGGATCGTGCGATCTTCGATATGTGCGGGCAGAAGCGGCCCGGCGAAAAGCTCCTGGGCGCGGACGTAATAGAGGCGGGCTTCCGCGAGTGGAACTTCAAAGACCTGCGGGCGGCCGCTGTCTTTCAGAAACTTCAGAAACCACTGCGTTCTCGGGTCAAGCACGGGACGGAGATCGGGCGTGGACATGGGGCCTCCGGCGCTCAAGGATAAATGCTGACGCCTCAACTCACAACCGGATCGTTGTTTACGGACTACTTCGCCGCGAGCAGAGTTTTGGCCTGAGCAATCTCCGGACGATCTGACTGTACGCCGTCGCAGTTTTTGAGCAGCTGAGCGTAGTAGCCTGAAGCTTTTTCCTTTTGGGCAAGCTTTTCCGCCGCGCGGGCGGCGCCCACGAGTTCGTTGAAGCGGTTGGGATCGGTCTTGAGCGAGACTTCGTATTCGGCGAGCGCTTCTTTTGGACGGTCCAGGTCGAGCAGCATGTCGGCGAGCATCTCGCGCGCAGGCGATTCAGTTTCGCCCTTGCCGACCTTGTCCTGGCGGTCGGCTACAGCGCGCAGTTTTGCTATGGCGTCCTCTGATTTGCCCTGCGCATAGAGCGTCCAGGCGATGACTTCTTCGTGCTCGCTTTTCAGGCCGTCCAGCATGTGCGCCTGCGGGCCTTTCTTGACCTGGTCGAGTTTGGCTTCATAGTCTTTCAACGCCTGCTCCGCCGCGGCGGCGTCACGCAGGTGGCCGGCCGCGACTGCGTGAGCCCAGTAAGTCTGGCTCTGGATGCTGGCAGTGGCATTCGCGATGGGCTGGAGAGCAAGCGCGTCCTTCCACTGGCGGCGCTCGATGGCATAACGCGCGGCAAAGCCCGTCAGCATGTCGTCATAGTAGTCCTGATAATCTTTTTCGATCTCACTGCGATTGAAGCCGGCCATTTGCTTCGCGATTGCCTGGGCAGCGGCATCATCACCGATCTGGAGATAGGCGTAATGCATGTAATCCATGGCATGCATGCGGTGATGCATGGTGTGGAGATGCATGGCTTCCATCTCGTCGGCTGCTTTCAGGGCAGCAGCATTGGAGGCGATGCTCTCACGCCACAAACCAACGCGGGCGAAGATGTGGGACGGCATATGGACGGCGTGGGCGGAAGACGGCGCGATTTTGGCGTACTCACGCGCTGCGGGCAGGCCGAGGCTGGCGAGCTGCGGATTGTCGCAGGCGTGGATGATGTAATGCGCTATACCGGGATGGTCAGGCTGCTGCTCAAACAGCCTGCTCAGGATGGCGACTGCCTTGCGATCATTGGTGAGCTCCGGGTCATCGCCAGAGCCGACGGCGAGCAGTGAAAGCGCGTAAAAGATGGCGGCTTCGCGGTCGCTGGGATTGTGCTGCGAAACTTTTTCCATCGCCTGCGAGTAGGCCTTCACGCGGTCTTTGTGGTCGATCTTGTCTGCGTCATGAAATAGCAGAGCGACAGCGTTAATGTATTCGCGTTCGCGCGGAGTTTTGGCGTTGAGCTGCTGGGCTTTTTGCGAGAAGTCCGTTCCCCGCTTCAGGTCTTCCTTCGAAGGCCGTGCCCACAGGCCATGGAAGAGGCTCATGGCTTGTCCCCAGTAGGCCATTGCGCATTTGGGGTCTTGGTGGGCTACATTTTTGAACTGGAGTTCCGCCGTTTCATATTCAAAAGAGTGAAGCTGCGCCACGGCGAGCTCGAAAGGCTTCTGCACGTTCGCGGCACAGGACGTGGGGAAATTCACTGTCCCGTATTTGTCGCCGGGCATGGTGTGGTGGTGATCGTCGGCGAGGGCGAGCGAGGAGAGGATGAAGATGAATGAGAGCGCAGCAATCCGGAGCTTCACGTAATTCATGATGCGAGAGTAGCGAGACGGAGTTGCGGTGTCAATCTCGCACAGAGAATCGGGGTATCGGCATAACGGTATATCGGGATATCGGAACAACAGCTAGCGCCAATGCAGCGCCGCCTTTAGCTAATGATCCGATATTCAGATACTCCGATGCTCCGATACCCCGAACCTGGTTACTCCTCGTCTTTGTCCTGGGCCGAAACGGCTGCGTGCGGCGATGGTTCGACCGCGAGCAGTTTCAACTCGGGCAGATTCTTCTGCTTGAGTTGGTTGTTCAGGTCAGGGATGTCCTTGGTCTTTACCTCTTCCCACTGCTTCCAGATAGGTCCGAGATCGCCTTCAAGGATCTTGATGCTCTCCATGACCTGTGTAGTCGGAGTGTCGTCAGTTTCCTGCAGGATGTTGAGCAGCTGAAGGTAATGCTGTTTGAGGTTGGCAAGCGCGGGTTCTTCGCGGCCAGGACCGGGACGGCGATTCGCCGCACCGAGGATGTATTGCATTCCGTCGTTCACGCGGCTGAGGTTGGTCCATAGATCGCTGGGCTGGCCGGCATCTTTCATGCGCGCAACCAGCTGCTTGCGCAGATCGGTAGCCTGTTCGACCGCGGGCGACAGCGTAAGCAGGTGCTCATAAAGCTGTTGTGAAGCCTTGTATTGCAGCTCAAGTCCGAAGTTGGGAGTTTTGACGCGTGGATCCATTCGGATGGTGAGCGGCTGCGAATAGGCTTTGCCATTGGCCGTAAGCACAATGGTGTAGGTGCCGGGCGCGACCCATAATCCTGTGGGTTGCGGAACGGTGTTGTGAGGGACGGCGGAAATAGGATATTCGGGTTCGACGCCGGGAAGGTCCGGCGTGTGCATGTTCCAGAGGAAGCGATGCGTGCCAGGGGCAGAGGACAGCACCTCCGGCGGCCGCACCCAGTAAGTAGGAATGTTCAGCTTGGGATCGATTGGTTCAGCCTTGTTCTCACTCGAGAACTTACGAACGGTTTTCCCGGCCGCGTCTTTGATTTCAAGCGTGACCGGACCGGAAGCTGCCGATTTCAGGTAGTAGTTGATCACGGCGCCATCGGGAGGGTTGGGGCCGGAAGGGAAGTCCGGCGGCAACGGCGTGTCAGAGTTCATGCTCCAGCGGACGCGGGTTGCAGTTTGCGGCTTGAACAAGTAGGCATCAGCCGAGATGACCCTGGGCTCGAACTGGCGAAGCGGCGTGATGTCATCGAGGATCCAGAAGCCGCGGCCGTGGGTGGCGGCGACCAGATCGTCGTCTTTGATGATGACGTCGCGGACGGAACTGGCTGCCATGTTTAAGCGCAGCGAGTGCCAGTGATCGCCGTCATCGAAGGAGACGTAAACCGCACGCTCCGTTCCGGCGAAGAGCATGCCGCGGCGGATGGGATCTTCGCGAACGGCATTCACGTTTTCATTTTCGGGGATACCTTTGACGATTTCAGTCCAGGTCTTGCCACCGTCGCGGGTGCGAAGGATGTGCGGGCGCAGATCGTCGAGCCGCAGGGTGTTGATGGCAGCATAGGCGGTCTGCGGATCAAAGTGGCTGGCTTCGATGATCGAGACCTTCTCGAAGGCGGCCATTCCCTGAGGGGTGATGTTGGTCCAGTGACCGCCGCCGTCAGTGGTGATGTGAATCTGGCCGTCGTCGGTGCCGGCCCAGATCAGGTTGATGTCCAGTGGCGAGGGCGCCACCGCGTAGATCACGCCGCGCTGGATGGCACGCGAGGAACTCTCGGTCCGGTACTTGCCGACACTGGCCGGCGCGTAAAAGGCCGACCGCGAAAGATCAGGGCTGATGCGCGTCCAGCTGTTGCCGCGGTCGGTGGTTTTCCAGAGCGTGTTGGCGCCGAAGAACATGAGTTTGGGATTGAGCGGCGAAAACACGATAGGCGCGGTGCGCAGCACGCGGAAGCTTTCATTGCGGAACGGCACAGGCATGATGTTCTGCGCCTGACCGGTACGGCGGTCATAACGGGTGAGCTTGCCGCCGTAAACGATGTCAGGGTCAGTGGGATCGGGAACGACGTATCCGTATTCTTCCGCGGAGACGGGATGCCACTCGCGGATGGTCACCTGACCGTCATTCCCGCGGCTGGCGATGCAGACCGAGCCGCTCTCCTGCTGTCCGCTGCACAGGCGGTAGGGGAACGCGTTGTCAGCATTCAC
>DATAEJ010000190.1:0-8250 GCA_036258095.1 Candidatus Angelobacter sp.
AGTCCCCCGAACGAAAACTTTTCCGGCATTCACGGTCTTGAGCTTGAGTTCGAGATTGCGCGGTACCTGTAGCTGGAAATCCATCTTGACTGAATAACCGCGATCTCCATGCCAGCCATCGCAACCGTTATTGCAATTGCAGCGGAACGGACCATCCACATATAGTTTGAGCAGGTCCGGCTGCTCGGTGATATCGAGCTTGACTTCCTTCCTGGCGGCTTCCATCCGCTCCTTCGATTCAGCACGCAGCGTCTTATTCACCACCAGCTGCACCTGGTCAGAGTTGGTCGCGACTACTTCAATCGAACCCTGCACGTTATCCACTTCCAAAGTTCTGTGCGCGGCACTCAGCGTGAAAGTCTTGCGGATGGTCTCCTGCTCTTTGAGAGACATGGCCGAATCGTCATCATCGTGGTCGCGATCATCACGATCGGGAGGCTCCATGTCGCGTTCTGGCTCTTCCACGTTGACCGGTTCCACATCAGGTTGGTCGACATCCAGTCCCTCCACTTCATCCGTGTCGGCTTCCGAGGTGTCCTTTCTGCCTGGATCCTGAAGGTCCGGAGCACCGTGGCCGCTCTGGTAATTTAGGTGAGACGCGGCCTTCACGGTTCCGCAGTACCGCGTTCCAGCGAAAGCCACAAGCCCGGCAATCACTACCGCAATCAGCATTAGCCTGTTTTTGAGCATAGTTCTCCTCTTGCTTTCTCAAGCTGGGCGGCGTGGCCGCCGGAATTAACTCAGTTGTTGAATACCCCAGTCGGCGCGCTTCTTTACGGACGGATCAAGCGCTGGATCCTGCTGGAGTCTCTTGAGCTGGTCCACTGCGCTGTGATCGCGCATGTCCACCAGCACGTCAATCAACGCGATCTGCACCAGGGGCGATTGCTGCGTTCCCAGTGAATCGATCAGCCCCTTGCGGACATCCTGGTGGCTGGAGAAGTGGCTAAGTGCATCGAGTGCGGCTAGCCGCACGTCAACACTGTTGTCATATCGAAGCGTATGCAGCAAAGCCTCAAGAACTCTCGGATCACTATTCTGCTGAACCATGCCAACGCCTTGCAGTCGCTCACTAGGTGATTGCTGCTTTAGCATGGCGATGACCACCAACTGCCGCATGCTGGCCAGTTCGTTACGCATTTCGCTCACATCGATATTTGCAGGTTGCGGACGATCGATATACCGTCCAGCCAGGAAGCCGCAGAGCACCAGAACGAAAGACGCTGCAACGCTGAGTGCCGGGGTGCGGGCCCACTGCACGATTGCGCCGAAGTCCAGGAATTTCCCATGCTCCTGCTTGAGGTTCGCTTTTTCCCAGCGACCTTCCTGGTAGCTGTCCAGCATGGCATTGAAGCGCGATTTCATTGCCGGGCTGGGCTGCTGCGCCGGGAAGGTAGCCAGCTTTTGCCACATCGCAGCATCGGCCTGGCACGCCATGCACTGCTGCAGATGTTCTTTCACCCGCGCCGCCTGCTCGGGCTGCAAACGCCCCTGCAGGTGGTCGGCCAGCAATTCAGCCATGGATTCGCACGTCATTGCACACTCCCGGTGCCGGGCCGCATCCCGGCGTCTCTGAGACCTTGTTTTCTCACCAGCTTGCCGCTTTCCAGCGCCTCGAAAACCTCGCGCAATTCCCGCAGCGCACGGAATACTTTCACCTTCACCGTGTTCACCTCGCAGCCGAGCAGAACCGCGATTTCCTCATACTTCAAGTCCTGAAACCGGCTGAGCACCAACACTTCCCTCTTCTCCTCAGAGAGTTCCAGCAGTGCACTGTGGAGTAGAGCATGCTGCTGTGCCTCTTCCGCCTTGTCTTCCGGCATCACTGGTGGCGACATCTCCGGCTTCCAGCTCGTCTCAGGTTTCTGCCTGCGCCAGTGGTCCACCCTGGCATTGCGGGCGATCTGGTACATCCAGGCTCGAAAACCCGTCTCCGGCCGGTAGCTGTGGCGATACTTCAGGATCCGGAAGAAAACTTCCTGAACCAGGTCCTCGCTCAGCCCTCGGTCGCCGGTGAGCTTGTAATAAAAGTTCAGCAATGGCGTCCGATAGCGCTCAAACAGCACGCCCAGCGATTCGCCCACACCGCTGCGGACCTGGGACATCAGCTCTTCATCGGAAATCGTGTGCGTCATGCGCCTCTTGAGGTCCGCCATTTGCCTTTCATGAATGATTACCGGAACAGCAATAAAAGGTTACATCCTTTCGGACGTGGGTCTCTCTTCGCCGTGAGCGCCGTTTCTCCTGTCTTTACTTATGCTTCCGATCCATTTTTAATAGTCGGTTGCGTTCGGAGGACAAACGAATGATGCGACTTGCAGTGGTGTTGCTGTGTCTCAGCGTCGCCGGGTCCGCCCAGAGCGGTACTCAAAAGAAGTCCGGCTCTGAAACGAAAAAGACCACGGAGAAAGCCGGTGCCGCTTCCGCCAGCCCCACGGCGATCCTGCATACCACTGCCGGCGACATCAAATGCGAGCTCTTTCCGGACAAGGCGTCCAAAACCGTTGCAAATTTCATCGGGCTGGCCAAAGGCACCAAGGACTGGAAGAACCCTTCCACGGGGCAAATGGAGCACGGAAAACCACTTTATGATGGCGTGATCTTCCACCGTACCATCCCTGGCTTTGTCATCCAGGCAGGCGACCCCACCGGCAGCGGTTCAGGCGACGTAGGGTTCTCCTTCGAAGACGAGCCCAGTGATCTGCTTTATGATCGGCCTGGCCGCCTTGCAATGGCGAATCATGGCCCAAACACCAACAGTTCGCAATTCTTCATTACTCTGGCTCCCCTGCCGGCGCTCAATCCGCAGCCTCCGCGCGTTTACACCATCTTTGGCCAGTGTGACGATGCGAGCATGGGCGTGATCAATAAGATCGCAAGCATGCCTTGCCAGGCCGGCGCTGCCTGCAGCAACTACAATAGCCGTCCGGCGAACCCGGTAAAGATCACCCACGTGGATATTCAGGGTGGTCCTGGAGCCACCAAGACAACCAAGAGCTCAAAGAAGAAGTAGAGGAAGGACAAATGGCACGTTCCGCAGGAACATACGCAATTTTTGATACCACTGAAGGCAAAATTGTCTGCCGGCTCTTTGAAAGCCAGGCACCCATCACCACCAAGAACTTCATTGACCTTGCTGAAGGCAAGCGCAGCTGGAAAGACCGCGTTAGTGGCAAGGGCGGCGACGGCCCGCTCTATAGCGGAACCATCTTCCATCGCGTGATCCCGGACTTTATGATTCAGGGCGGCGATCCCAGCGGCACCGGTATGGGTGGCCCCGGCTACAAATTTGAGGACGAAACCAAGGGTTCACCTCACAAATTCGATAAGCCCGGAAAACTCGCGATGGCGAATGCCGGCCCTGGCACCAATGGTTCACAATTCTTCATTACAGTTGCGGCAACACCCTGGCTTACCGGAAATCACACGATCTTTGGAGAAGTCGTGGAAGGCCAGGACGTGGCTGACAAGATCTCCAAGGTCAAGCGGGGAGCGCAGGATCGTCCCGTAACTGACGTGGTAGTGAACTCGATCACCATTGAACGCGTGGCCTGATTCGACGGCTGGGTTTTAGTGGATCCGATAAAGGTAGTAATCTTCGTTGCGGCATTTGTGCTCCTGCTGATGATCGGGCGCAAGTTGTCGCGCCTAGGTGAAATTTCGCTTCCCGTACCGCCGGGGCCAGAAGAACAACCTCGCCTTCAGGTCTCTACAGTACCAGTGGCCCGGAGTGAGCCTACCACAGCCGGGCCGCGCGGTGGCCCCACCGGCGCGGAGATCGGCTTTCCATTCCCGCTACCGGAAGTTACTCGCGATCTTAGCGGCAAATTCAACCGGCCCCACTTCATCAATTATTACTTCGAGAAAACCGATCTCCTCCTTGGGCCAGCCAATCCGCGCGCCTTTTACGACACACTGTTTCTTGAGGCCCAGGAGCCCGAAAACCAGTACAGGTGGCATTACGAGTACATCGTTGCCAGTCCTGATGGCCTCGCCGAACTGCTCGAGAAGGAACGGTTTGATTCCGTGTATTTCGATAATCCGGTGGTCGTGGTGGCTGAATGGGACCTGCCGCTTATCCTGCAAACGGTCATCGACGAGATCCTGAAGAATTACGGAATAAGACCGGAAGAAAAGTACGAACTGCATCCGGAAGAGAAGATGCGGAAGCACGCCGAATAAAAAAGCCGGCGCAGTTGCACCGGCTTTCGTGTTCTGTTTCGCGAAGTTAGACGCCGATTACCTTTACCAGTTCAGTCACCGAATCCGCGCTCTTCTGCAGGGCGGCTTGTTCTTCTGGGGTCAGTTTGATCTGGATGATCTGCTCCATGCCGTTGGCGCCTAGCTTGCATGGCACACCAACGAAAAGCCCCTTAATGCCGTACTCGCCTTCCATGTATACGGCGCAGGGCATGATCTTCTTCTTGTCTTTCAGGATTGCCTCAACCATTTCAGTAGCTGCAGCTGAAGGGGCGTAGTAGGCAGATCCGGTCTTTAGATATTTCACAATTTCGGCGCCACCGTCGCGGGTGCGTTGAACAATGGCATCAAGCCGGTCTTTGGAAATCAGCTCAGTGATCGGGATTCCTGCCACGGTGGAGTAGCGCGGCAACGGTACCATGGTGTCGCCATGGCCACCCAGCACGAAGGCCGTAACATTCTCCACGCTGACTTTCAGTTCATCCGCGATGAAGGTGCGGAAGCGCGCTGAGTCCAGCACACCTGCCATGCCGATCACGCGGTTGCGAGAGAACTTGCTCAACTTGTAGGCGGCCTGAGCCATTGCATCGAGCGGATTCGAAACCACGATCATGATGCAATTGGGTGAGTTGGCGACGATTTTGCCGACCACATCCTGCATGATCTTGAAGTTTGTGTTGAGCAAGTCGTCGCGGCTCATGCCGGGCTTGCGCGCAATTCCCGCGGTGATCACCACGATGTCGGAATTGGCCGTGTCGGCATAATCATTAGTGCCCAGCACAAAGGAGTCGCGCTTCTCAATCGGCATGGCCTCCAGTAGGTCAAGGCCCTTGCCCTGTGGAATGCCCTCAAGCACGTCAATCAGTACAACGTTGGCCAGTTCTTTTGAGGCCAGCCAGTGAGCGCACGTCGCGCCCACATTGCCGGCTCCTACCACTGTTACCTTCTTACGCATGAATCCTTCCTCAGGTCTCAAGAGTTGTTAGACTGCGGTTTTCTTGCGCCGGTCCACCATGTTGTCAATGATGTACGTGGCAAACTCACTGGTCTTTACCTTGGTCGATCCGGGCATGAGCCGCTCGAAGTCGTAGGTTACGAGCTTCTGCTGGATCGTCGCTTCCATTGAAGTCTCAATCAGCCGCGCGGCCTCGTTCCAGCCCAGGTAGTCAAGCATCATCACGCCGGAAAGCATCACGGATCCTGGATTGATCACGTCCTTATCCGCGTACTTCGGTGCCGTGCCGTGCGTTGCTTCGAATACGGCGTGCTGGTCCCCAACGTTGGCGCCCGGAGCGATTCCAAGACCTCCAACCTGCGCAGCACATGCGTCGGAGATGTAATCGCCGTTGAGGTTGGGAGTAGCCAAAATGTCGTACTCGGCCGGACGGGTGATCACCTGCTGGAAGATCGAGTCAGCAATGCGATCGTTGATCATGATCTTCTTCTTCCAGGCGCCGTTTCCGTGTGACGTACCAATGCGATCCAGCACATGCTTCACCTCAGCGTAGACTTCCTTGCGGAAGCTCTCCGGGGCAAATTCCATGCCAGGCTCGATCATCGCGGCATTCTGCTCGACCGCGAGGTTCGCGTTCTTATCTTTGTTATCAAGGATCCAGCTCTCACGTTCCGTTACGACGTGATCGCGGAACTCGTCGCGAGCGACTTCATAGCCCCACTCGCGGAACGCGCCTTCGGTGAACTTCTGGATGTTACCCTTGTGCACCAGCGTGACCGACCGGCGATTGCTTTTGATTGCGTGCTGAATCGCCATCCGTACCAGCCGCTTGGTTCCAGTGATTGAGATCGGCTTGATGCCGATGCCGGAATCTTCGCGGATCCGCTTCTTGGTCCCGGCCAGCATCGTGTTATTCAGGAAGTCAATCAGTTTTTTGACTTCGGCAGTTCCCTGCTTCCATTCGATACCCGCATAAACGTCTTCAGTGTTCTCACGAAAGATCACCACATTGAGTTGCTCAGGATGCTTTACCGGCGAAGGAACGCCCTGGTAATAGCGCACCGGACGAATGCAGGCATAAAGATCCAGGATCTGGCGCAATGCCACGTTCAGCGAGCGGATGCCGCCACCAACCGGGGTCGTGAGAGGTCCCTTGATCGCGACATGCAGGTCGCGAATCGCATCCACTGATTCCTGAGGCAGCCAGTCGTTGAATTTCGTGAATGCCTTTTCTCCAGCGAACACTTCCAGCCAGTGGATTTTGCGCTTGCCACCGTACGCGCGTTCCACAGCGCCATCAAAAACACGCTGCGACGCGGCCCAGATGTCGCGGCCTGTGCCGTCACCTTCAATGTAGGGGATGATCGGGTTATCTGGAATCTGAAGCTTGCCATTACTGAACGTAATGGCTGCGCCGCCGGCAGGGAGCGAGATTCCGTTGTAGGAAGAGGGCATGGATCCTCCGGAGATGATTTCTTTACGAATGCAAACCTTTTAAATTAACATCCGCTGCGCAGCCGCGCAATTACACGAAAACGCGGCAAATTGCACAGAGCCGAAAGTTTAAAGTCCCAGGAACTCTCAAACCTATGACGCACATCACACGCTTCGCCTGTCTGCTTCTGCTGGTGTTCAACCTCCCGGGTATTGCCTCTGCCCAGGGAAAATACCTCTATCGGGTCACGCTGGTGCAGGCCGCGCCGGGAAAACTGCCGGAACTGATCGATCTCTACAAGGCTCGTTCTGCGGCCCTGACCGCGGCTGGAGACGAGGCGCCCCTCTGGATCCGCCACAGCCAGGGTGACCACTGGGACCTGATGCTGCTCTACCCCATGGGCAGCTACGTGGATTTTTACAAGCCTGACCGCCTGGCCGCGCGAACGAAAGTTGAGCAGTCGAGCGCCGACAAATTCAAAGAGGACATTGCGTGGCAGGAAGACCTGTTTTGTTTTGGACCGCCTATCGCAGACCTGCGCAAGGCGTTCGCAAACGGCGGCTTCTTCCATGTGGAGATGTTCGTGTCATTGCCGGGCAAGTTCGCCGACCTTTATAAAGAACGCGAGATGGAGAACGCTTACGCCAAAGCGATCAAAGAGCCCGAAAACTTCATCTTCGTCCGCGACCAGGGCGCAGCGTGGGACATTTTCACCATCGGAGTTTTCCGCGACCTGAAACATTACGCTGAAAGCGCCGATGTTCCCGCCAAGGACCAGGAGGCTGCGGCGAAAGCTGCGGGGTTCGATGCCCCAAGCCAGATCGGCCCGTACTTGCGTCGGTTCATCCGCGAGCACCATGACACGCTCGCAGTGGCGGTGAAGTAGGATTTTAGGCATCTGCTCCGAAGCAATAAAGATCGTCATCTCGACGGCCGTAAAACGAGCGCGCGTCCTTATCAGCGCGCGAGTAGGCCGGAGGGACCTTGTGTTTCGAAGAAAGCGATATGAACAAATCTTCTTACGTGTACATGATGGGCAGCGCCTCGCGTCGCGCTTTAGGAACATTCAGTCAGCATTCGACCGAGAAGATCAAATTAAGGGCTGGCGAAGAGAGAAGAAGGACAGGCTCGTTGAAACATTGAACCCGGACTGGAGAGATTTGGCAGCGGACTGGTATCCAGACCGTTTGCTCCTGGAAGGCGAGCCGTTGCCCAGGCCAGAAGGAAACGCAAGGTCACTCACCCCTACTCAGGCGCTGAAGAAAACGCGCCTTCGTTGACGGGGTTCGGGATGACGTTTCTTACACAATTTCTATACTTTGGAACATTCGTAAAACTGTCACGACAAGGTGTCAAAAACCTGTCTGACGTTCTTTGCCATCTCATGCAGTTCCATGTCCATTGAGTTCCCGCCCAGACTCCTCTCACCAAGATCGAATTACACCTTGTGCTCTGCAGTTAGTGCGCGGCCATCACCTTCTCGACCTCATCTGCTGTGCGCGGCAGCCCTTGGGAGAGCATGACCAGCTTGCCTGTACCGGGATCGACGTAAAACACGTCTTCAATCCGAACGCCCAGCTTCTCTTCCGGAATATAGATTCCCGGCTCCAGCGTAAAGATCATGCCTTTGGCCAGCGGCACCGTTGGATCAAATGGATCA
>DATAEJ010000191.1:0-3256 GCA_036258095.1 Candidatus Angelobacter sp.
AGCCAGGTCCACAGACAGGCCATCGCTCAGGTCAATCATGGCGGTGGCCACGCGGTGCTTGCGCACCCATTGACCAGCCTCAAGTCGCGGCTGGGGAAAGAAGTGCTGGCTGGAGCGCGCAGGGCGGAGTCGCTGGCCGGCGTACATCTTCTTCAAAGCAGCACCAGACGCTCCCAGGGAGCCGGTAACAAAGATGCGATCTCCAGGCCGCGCACCGGAGCGGAGCAGCGCGGTTCCCGCTGGAACTTGGCCTGTAAGGACGATGTCGGCAGTGATCTGCGGGGTGGAAGACGTGTCACCACCAGCAAGCTGAACGCGATGTTCGCGGGCGAGCGCCAGCAGCCCCGAGAGGAAGCCCTTGATCCAGCTTTGGGGCAGCTTCGGTGGAAGTCCCAGCGAAAGGAAGCATGCAACAGGCTCGCCCCCCATAGCGGCAATGTCACTCAAACCGCGGGTTAAGCAGTGGTGGCCCACCACCTCCGGCGGGTGCCATTCACGCCTGAAGTGGACACCCTCGATGCAAAAATCGGTGGTGACCAGCAGCTCGTGGCCGGTCCGGAGTCGTAGGACGGAGCAGTCATCCCCTACCCCGACTTGAACCGCGGGGTTGCGGCTGCCGCCCGCAGCGGCAGCAATGGCTTTGATCAGCTTGCGTTCCGATTGCGGCAAAACACCCCAACTATATCGAAAATAAAGGCTTATTGCGAATCTCAGCGGCCCCGGCAGGTGGTCGCTAGAGTACGACAGTACGCCGATATTGTCCTACTCTGGATTAAAGGACATAGGCGGTCAGGCGACCTTCGTACCCCTTTCGGGGTAGCGCTCCAGCATTGACACGGTAAGAAGCTGCTTGCTAAGGTTACGGAACTGAAAGTTCCCAATAACTGGCCGCCTTCTGACTCTCCCCTTTCCTTGCACGAGGCGCCAGAGAGCCGGATTCGAGTAGCAAGTTGGCGAGTTCGGAGTGAACAGCGAAAACGCCGACCTCGGCATTGAAAACTTAGAAAACCTTAAAGTTCGGAGGGAATCGGCCTTGCGTAAGCGTTTTTACATCATGCTGGTGGCTCGGAATACTGAGGGAGAACTCCTGAAGATTCCGATTCCCCTGCACTACGCTTACGTCTTCATTGCCGGCGCCCTGATCGGGATGATGATCATCACCGGCATGGCCGGATCCTATACTCGGATGGTGCTGAAGGCGCAGCGCTTCAACGAGCTGCGCAGGGAAAAGGAAGCCCTGACCAAACAATATTCCCAGCTGGAGCAGGTTGCGCAGGAAAGTGAGATGCAGGCGCAATCGCTGAGCTCGCTGGCCGGAGAAGTTTCTTCTCTTTACGGTCTCAAACCTGATCCCGCATTCCAGGATGACGATCCCGCCTCAGCCTCCATCCAGCAGTTCTATGCATTGCGCATGACGGCGATGAGCGGCGCGGCCTCCGTTGGAATCGGCATGGGCGACTTCCGCGAGGCAACCACGCGCGACTGGATGCGCCTGGCAGCAGCGCCGACTCTCTGGCCGGTACAGGGCCGCATTACAGGATCGTTCGGTGAACGCATTGATCCTTTCAGCGGTGAAGGCGCTTTTCATCGAGGAGTGGACATCTCAAGTGACATCGGAACACGGATCATCGCTCCCGCAGATGGCGTCGTTAGCTTCTCCAACATCATGAACGGCTACGGCCGCGCCGTGATGATCGACCATGGGAACGGTATCAGCACGCTGTACGGTCACATGTCAGGTTTCGCCGTAAGCTCCGGACAGCTGGTGCACCGTGGCGATACGATCGGGTACGTGGGCTCCAGCGGCCGCAGTACCGGCCCCCATCTACACTACGAAGTACGTATCTTCAACACTCCTGTAAATCCGCACAAGTACCTGCGCTTCACCTTCAGCCAGCAGGTGGCCTCGGGATCGCTGTAAACCAGCACTTAGCAATTGAATAATTGGCAATTTTAGTCAGAGCGGCTAACGCAACTCGCGCGCTCGCAGTGTCACGCGCTTGAAGAAGTTCTCCAGTTCTCGTGAGAGCTTTGGCTTAGTCGGACTAGGGAATTTTTCACGAGCAGTTCGTCACAAACAGAACTGCAGCACGCATCCTCGAAAAAATTCAGCAGCATCTCACGGCTTGAACCAAAGCACCTGATTCACAGTTGATCATCGGTAGTTCCCCCCTCTGAGCCACCGTGATTCGGAAAAGAAAGGTAAGTGTGTCTATGCGTTTTCTGAAGACCTGTAAGACTGTCAGTACTTTGTTTCTAGCCGTTACGATCCTCGGCAGCATCTGCGCTGCTGAAACAGTCGTGGCGAATGTGCCCCAGTTGGAACCCAACGGAATCACTGTGGATCCACTCACCCGGCTGGCCTATGTTGCTCAGTCCGGAACAGGGTCCGTCGGCGTGATCAGCGAAGCCACCAATACTCAGGTCGACACCATATCCGTCGGGATCGATCCCGTCGGAGTGGTAGTGGATCCGATCAGATCCCGTCTTTATGTTTCTGACATCATCCAGAACCTGGTGTACGTAATCGACTCGCGCACAAAGCAGATTCTGACTACGATCGCCGTGCCGGATAATCCCTCTCAAATGGCAATTAATCTGCGGCTCAACCGCATTTACGTTGCGGAATTCGGCGGCTCGCTGGTAGCCGTACTCGACGGCAACACGGAAACGCTGATCGATTCTATCCCCGTCATTCTGCCGCAGAACATTGCGGTAAATCCGCTGAACGATCGCGTTTATATCTCAAGCAACAATTTCTTCGGCGCCGTGACGGCGGTCGATGGGCGCACGAACGGCGTCATCGCCACAATCCGCACCGCCGGACAGTTCACGGTGGGAGTGGATGTGGATTTTATCCGCAATCTTGTCTATGCCGCGGATGAAAGCGGCACCCTGAACGTGATCGACGGCGCAACCAACACGCTGCTCTCGTCTGTTCAGACCAACACGGTGCTCGTGGACTCACGAGTCAACCCATTTACCAATCGCGTTTACGTGAATGAGAACAACACGAATCAGGTTGCGATCTTTGCCGGTCGCACCCTGCAACAGATTGGCTCGTTGCCGGCCGGCGGCGGCCCAAGCCAATCGGCCATCGATCTGGTCAATCAGCGACTGTTCGTAGGGAACCCGTTCTCGAACGATGTGACCATCATCAACACGCAACCTTAAGCTCTGCGCAAGTTGGCGCTGGCATTCGCTTGTGCCGGCTTGACCGCAGTCCACGTTGTTCCGATTGTGGCGGTGAAAACCG
>DATAEJ010000192.1:0-6762 GCA_036258095.1 Candidatus Angelobacter sp.
GCGGAAGTAATCCGGCGTCACGCTCTGGCCCTCAAGCCGTTCCGGCTGCGCGTCACTGCTGATGGCTGGCTGCCATGCCTTGAACACGGAGATCGCGTCAAACGACCGGCTGCGCTCGCGCAGCCCGTAAAACGTGCCGAAGGCTACCGGGACCGTGGCGCTGTCCGTGCGCATTTCCGCCAGGCTCATGATGCGCTGCGGCTCTGGATACGGCAGCGGCTCGAACAGGATTGGATTCACCGCGCTGAAGATGGCCGTGGTTGCGCCGATGCCGAGCGCAAGAATAATGATGGCCGTCACGGCGAAGCCCGGATTGTGTCGCAGCTGCCGGGTGGCGTAGCGCAGGTCTTGCCACAGAGTTTCCGTGCGGAAGGCGACTGTCTCCAGGCTTTCTTCTCCGGCGCGGGTTGCGTTGCCGAACTGCCGCGCGGCTTCGCTGCGCGCCTGCTCCGGCGTGAGCCCCTCTTCCGCGGCCAGATCACGCGCTGAGAGCTCGCGATGGTAGGCCATTTCCTCCGCCAGGTCCGTGGCGAACCTGGGCCGGCGGAGCAGGAACCACAGTTTGCGAAGAAAGCGGAGCATGGAATCCATAATGACCTCTTTTATGCGCCCTGAAGTTTACGCGCCTTGCAGCACGCGCCCGATCGCCGCGATCATGAGTTCGTACTTTGAGAGCTCAACGCTGAGCTGCTTGCGGCCTTCGGCGGTGAGCGTGTAAAAGCGTGCGCGCCGGTTGGTTTCCGTCATCTTCCATTCCCCTTTGACCCATCCGCGCAGGAGCAGCCGCTGCAGCGCGGGATAAAGCGACCCTTCCTCCACGGTGAGCACGTCCGAGGACAGACGCTTGATGGCCTGCGCGATTCCGTATCCGTGGAGCGCGCCGCGGCTGAGCGTTTTCAGGATCAGCATGTCCAGCGTGCCTTGCAGCAGTTCAGCTTTTTCCGCCATGGCTATATAGATAGACGTTCTATGGATAGAAGGTCAACGGCGCGGCGAGTAATTTTTTAAGCTCGGCGCCGTGGAGCGGGTATTTGGTACTTGGTAATTGGTATTTGGTGGGCGAGCCTTTGGCCCTTAGCCTTTGGCCCTTGGTCAACAGCGCTTAGCCCTCGGCCTTTGGCGAGAGCCAATGCCGAAGGGATTCACCACAGGGGCATCGCAAACAGATGGAAGCGATTTCACGGTACTCCGATCACCAGATCACGCGCGATCACCCGATCAACAGATTCTTTCCGTCCTCTGCGTCCCTGCGGTGAACCGGCTTTGGTTTCCCAAGTACCAAATACCAACTACCAGGTACCGCCTTCTAGTGCTTTCCCCCGCGTTGACTGGGGCGCGGCAACATTGCTAACATCAAGGATTCACAGGAACTTATCCCACCCCTAAGGTGCCCAAGAGCGCCAGAAAAAGAAGGTAACAATTGCAAGGCTACACCCGGCGACAACTGAAACAAGATAGATTTGCTTCCACGGCAACGGAGGCAGCCCACTGGACGCAGGAGCATCGGCAGGCGCTGATCTGGGGCATTAGCGCGGTGGTGGCCATTGTCTTGATCGTGCTCGCGGTGTGGACGTGGATGGGACGGAAAACCGAACAGGGAAATCTGGCGCTGAACAGCGGATTTCGCACATTCAATACCGCCATCCGGCCCGCGGGCGCTCCAGCGCCCACCAACCCGGAAGAACCGCCGAGCTTCGCCAGCATGGAAGAGCGTGGCAAGGCCGCGCAGAAGCAGTTCCATGATGTCGCGGAAAAATTCGGGCTGGTGAAGCCGGGGAAGATCGCGCGCTACATGGAAGGCGTCTCGGCGATGCAGGCCGGTGACAATGCCACGGCGGAGCAGGTGCTGAAGAAGGCCGCCGACGGCGGAGATAAGAATGTTGAAGCCTTGGCCAGGATGGCGCTCGGGAATCTGTACATGGCCACCAACCGCACTTCGGATGCGGTGAGGGTGTTCAAAGACCTGGTGGACCACCCGACAGAGACGGTGTCAAAGGCGGCAGCGCAGCTGGCGCTGGCTGATGCATATCAGAAGACTGATCCCGAGCAGGCCAAGGCCATCTTGCAGCAGGTCCAGAAAGATAACCCGCAAACAGCGGCTGCTCAGCAGGCACAGGAAAAACTGGCGGGCAAGAAAATGCCCAATCCAAACCTGAACTTCTAAGCCCGGCGCTCTCTCCATAGTGCGCTGGCCGGGCCCGGCAACCTTACAGAGGGGTTCGCATCTCTCTATAACGGCAAATGTAACGAGCCTTCAGCCCCGAATATCCGGAGCATCTCAGGAGCAGAAACGAATGAAATCCTTTTTAGCAGGCCTTGGAATCGGCATCGGACTGGGAATCCTCTTTGCACCTATGAGCGGTGAGGAAACCCGCACCAACTTGCAGCAGCGCGCCGGCGACCTGAAAGATTCCGCGCGCGATCTGGTGGATCAGGGGAAAGACCGCGTTCGCACTACCGTCTCCGCCATTCGCGGTCAGGCGGAGCGCGTGGGCAACGCTGTCCAGAGCGGCATCCAGAGCGGCTCGCAAGAAGCCACGGGCACCAGCGGCCGCAACCTGTAATTTCAGCTCAACCTCGAGCTCACGGGCGAAGGGTGGATACCCTCGCCCTGTTCTTTTTGTGCGCTGATCGAAGCAACTCGATCGCAAAACCGCTTCTATCGACCCTCAGTCTCTCGCGGCTAGAACTCCCTTTTTGGCGCTGCCTGTTCCGGCCCCACTCTGCCCGCCACAATCTCTGCTCGATAGTAGTTCTCTCCCTTCACCGGACATCCGGCCATCCGCCGCAGCATATTGAGCTGCCCGGTGTGCGTCAGCGCATCGGCGATGGCTCCCTGGAAAATCCGCGCTGGCTCGTCACCCAGCGGCTCATCGCCGGCCAGATAGTCGTCCAGCGCCTTCATCGACGCGAAGAATCGATCCACATCCGCTGCCCATGCCTGCGGCTTGGAATCGTTCCACACCTGCTGGTTGCGACAAATAGAGAGTGCCCAGTCCATCAGGTCGCCCATGTGTGCCAGGATCTGCCCCGGCGTTCGGCCTTTCTCGCCGCTGCTGAAGCTGGCAAAAGACTCCGGACACTCACGCAGACTCTTGCCCGCGCGGTATGCCAGCGTTGCCAGCGTGTGGCGAAGGAACGCCCTCGCCGGATCAACTGTCTGAGACGAATGCGCTGCCATTGTTGCCTCCTCAGGTGGACGCACAAGAAGACAGCGTATCACCTGCATGGGTGGAAGAGCGGCCCTTCAGGGCCGCGAGAGCATGATCGTTAGAACTGCGCTTTAGCGCTGGTGGTAAATAGATCCTGCTTCTGAATCGGACTTTTTTCAGTCGTTATTCCGGCGCGCGCAGGGAATCGGCCCACGGTATCCACTTGCGCAAGCGATCTTCCAATTGCCTGACCTGGCTCGGCGAGAGCCCTTTGAATTCCACTCCGCTGCGCCCGTTAGGATCGGACCAAACCACTCTGCCGACCACATGCACCTGGTCGTCACTCTCCGGTAATGGGAAGTTCACGCTCACCAGTCCGCCCTGCGGTAGCGGTTCGCTTCCGGAAAGGCAAAGCCCGGTCTGGCTTAGGTTCGCGATCACCGTCCTCCCGAGCGGCCTCTGCCATCCATGATGCAGTACCGTTCCTGCAATCGGACGCAGCGCAACCGTGTGTCGGAAGGCGAGCATGCGGCTTCGTGCCATCGTCGTGTAGGCGGCTTTCAGTCCGCGGGCCAGCACGTCAGCGCTGAGCGGTTTTCCTAGCGTCAAATGGATCCGCTTCCCACGCGCGTTCTTCGCCGCGGCGCTGCGCAGCACCACCATGCTGATGCCCTTCCAGCGCGTGCTCGGCTGCAGGCATTCCAGCTCTGCCGCGCCCTGCGCATCGTAATCGCACAACACCAGGTCCAGCGGCCTGCGTCGCACCCAGATATCCACTTCATTCGGTGTGCTGGCCGCGTGCAGTTCAATCCCGTACTCGGAAAAGACTTTTCTGATGCCTTCCAGCGGCAGCGGATCCTGCGACAGCAGCAGCGCGGAGAATGCTTTCTTGGGCCCCATAGACTTCCCTTTCTTATCCGGGCCGGGGAAGCTCCGCAGCAAGTGAGAGGTTAGAGTGGCTTCCCGCATGATCATTCTCCGTCTGCAAGGGATTACACACCGTGACCGTGATCACGCTCCATCAGGGAAACACACTGACCCTGCGGACTAGAGCGCCTGTATCCGCATTAAGGGTGCGGCGCAGCGCCACACTGGGGCGAAGCCGAAGGGTCAACGGTGGTATGCCGAGAGTAACTCCTGCGACAATAGCGGCTATGTTACGCTTTTGCCATTCCTTCCACGCTTCGCTTCGTTCGCTGCATCCTAATAATGCTGCGTGGAACGCGGTTCCCGGAGAGTTGATTGCAGGCTTTTGACAAACTGGCGCCAGACGTCCAGGAAGTCCTGGGCAAGCCCATTCGCGAGCTCGGCCTCAAGCTGGAAGGCTCGCCCATGGAGCCGCTCATCCAAAAGCTCTACCGCGAGCTCGACCGCAAAGGCCTCAAGAAGTTCCGACCCGGTTTTTACCTCACTGACGAATGGGGCTGCCCTTCCGGCGAGCCCGTCATCGGCATTCCTTTCTATCTTGTCGACAGCCGCCTCGCTCGTCTCGAAAAAGAGATGAACGACCTCGAAGACAATCGCCAGGTCATGATGTACCTGCGCCACGAAGCCGGACACGCCATCAACTACGCCTATGCGCTCCACAAGACCGACGAATGGAAGCAGCTCTTCGGCCCTTATCGCAAGCCCTATCGCGACGCCTACAAGCCCATTCCCTTCTCGCGGCGCTTTGTCCGCCACATGGAAGGCTGGTACGCACAGAAACATCCTGACGAAGACTTCGCTGAAACTTTTGCCGTCTGGCTCACTCCCGGCTCACGCTGGCGTGATCGCTATAAAGACTGGCCTGCCATCGACAAGCTGAAATATGTCGAACGCATCGCGCGCAAGTTCGGCAACACGGATCCTGTTCGTCCGCGCGGCCGCACCGATCTCACCGTCGACGAAATGGAAACCACGGTCGCCGAATTTTACGAGATGGTGCTCAGCGAGCAGCCTTCTCCCGGCGACCTCGCTCTGGGCACCGACCTTGAAGATATCTTCAAGGTCAGCCCTCGTCGCAAGAACGGTGTGCGACCCGCCGTTGACCTGCTGCGCGAAAATCGCAAGTCGCTGACCGACAAGCTTACGTACTGGTCCGGCGTGCAGCGCCCGCTCATCCGCAAACTGCTTGAATCGATCGAAAAATACGCGGCCGAGCGCAACCTGCTCGCCGATACAAAACTCGAACGCGAATATCTCACTGAGATCACCGTGTATGTAACGGCGCTGGCCATGAACTTTGTGGCTCGCGGAAAGTTTGTGCATACCTGATCCGGTGCGAGAATGAAGTAGAGACTGATGGACAACAAAATGAAAATCGCCGTGCTTTACGAAAACTGGGGATGGGCAGAAGAAGAGCAACCTCCTGCCGCTGAACCGGAAAAGAAAAAGCGCGGCGCCAAAAAGAAGCGCAAGAAGCGCGAGAAACACGACTTCGAAGAGATCCATGAAGCGCTGGAAAAACTTGGCCACGAGCCCAGCTACCAGATCCTCGACGGCGAGGACAAAACGCTCGCCTCCCTCATGCGCTGTGAGGCCGATCTCTTCTTCAACCTCGTTGAATCCTACGCCGGTGACGACACCAAGGAAATGCAGGTGGCCGGCTACCTTGATCTGCTCGGCCGTCTCTACACCGGCGCCGGCCCGCAGGGGCTTTATCTCGCCCAGGACAAGGGCATCGCGAAAAAGCTTTTTGAGTTTCATGGCATCCGTACTCCTTACTTCGCCACCGTCTATCAGGGCAATCTCGAGCACGCTCACGACATCAAGTTCCCGCTGATCGTAAAGCCGGTTTCTGAAGACGGCTCTCTCGGCATCGATAAAGACGCCGTCGTCGACAGCGTGAAAGACCTCATGCAGCGCATCCATTACGTGCAGGAAGAATTCGACTGCCCTGCACTGATTGAAGAGTTCATTGCGGGCCGTGAAATCTATGCCGGCATTCTCGGCAACCAGCGGCCGGAAGTTCTCCCGCTCATCGAACTCGATCTCTCCCGCCTCCCCGCCGGCATGCCCAAAGTCGCCGGGACTGAAGTGAAGTGGGAGAAAGACAGCGAGGCCTACAAGGTCACCAAGTCGGCTCCGGTGGAAGACCTTGACGAAGAAACCACTAAAACTTTGCAGAAGACTGCTCTGCAGGCCTACCAGATTCTCAAGCTGCGTGACTACGGCCGCATTGATATGCGGTTAACCGAAAAAGGTGAGGTCTTTGTCATTGAGGCCAACCCCAACCCCTGGTTGTCGAGCGACTCAGAATTCTTCATGGCTGCCAAGAAGTCCGGCCGCAGCTATGCAGAAATGATCGGCGACATCATAGAAGCTGTGCGCAGCGACCGTCGAAGGCGTGACCGCGTGAGAATTGGCTGGTCCCTGTAAACCTCTGCGTCCTCTGCGCTCTCTGCGGTGAACCGCATTTGGCTTTTCCTCAGTGTCCCTCTGTGTCCTCTGTGGTAAAGCTTTGGTTCCATCTGCGCTCGTCTGCGTCCATCTGCGGCGAAATGGATTTTGCCTCGGTGCCCTCTGTGTCCTCGGTGGTAAAGCTTTTCTCGGATCTGCGCTCGTCTGCGCCAATCTGCGGCAAAAATGGATTTTGCCTAAGTGTCCTCTGTGGTAAAGCTTTTCTCGG
>DATAEJ010000193.1:0-10033 GCA_036258095.1 Candidatus Angelobacter sp.
AGGCAGCCAATGCCAACAGCCAGGAAACCAATCCCCCAGTAATCCACTCCGCCTTCGCCACGCTTGATGTACGGCGGGTCGTGGATGAACATCAGGGCCATTGCAACCGCAGCAATTCCTACCGGGATGTTGATGTAGAAGAGCCAGCGCCAACTGTAGCTATCAGTGATCCACCCGCCGAGCACGGGGCCGAGCATGGGCGCCACCACGATGCCGAGCGCCCAGAAAGCCATGGCTTTTCCGCGCTGCGCAGGTGGGAAGGCTTCCATAAGAATGGCTTGCGAGAGCGGCTGCAAACCACCGCCGGTTGCGCCTTGCAACACCCGGAACACGATCAGCGCCGGAAGATTTGGCGCAAGGCCGCAGAGAAACGAAAACACTGTAAAACCGCCGACTGACATCAATAAAATGTTGCGGCGCCCAAAATGATTTGCCAGCCATCCGGTAAGCGGCAGGACGATAGCGTTTGAGACCAGGTAAGACGTCAGCACCCACGTGGCCTCGTCAGTACTCGCGGACAGGTTCCCCGCGATGTGGGGGAGAGACACGTTGACCACCGTCGTGTCCAGCACCTCCATAAAGGTGCCGAGCATCACCGAGATGGCGATGATCCATGGATTGATTGCCGGCTGGTTTGCCGCTTCCAGGGTTCCGGCAGAAACAGTGGTCGACGACATCAGTGTCCTTAGATTCTGGTGCTACCTTCCCACAAAAACGGTTGGGTTAACCGACATGCCGGGGCGCAGCTGGCGGTTCGGATCCTGGCCTGGATTGATACGGATGCGCACCGGGATGCGCTGCACGACCTTGACGTAATTGCCGGTGGCGTTCTCCGGTGGGAGCAGGCTGTAGCGCGCGCCGGTGGCGCCGCCGATGGATTCCACCGTGCCGGAGACGGTGTGCCCGTAGGCATCCACCGAAACTTCAACCTTTTGTCCCGGACGCATGTTCTTGAGCTGGGTTTCTTTGAAATTCGCGGTGACCCAGAGATCATCCAGGTTGACGATGGAAAATAGCGGCTGACCGGGCTGAATGACCTGTCCAGGTTCGACACTGCGCTTCCCGAGCACGCCGTCTACGGGAGCGTATATCTTTGTGTACTGAAGGTTAAGCTCAGCCATTTGCAGGGCAGCGCGATAGCGTTCCACATCGGCAACTGCCGCTCCGGCTTTCGCGCGCGTAACGCGGATCTGCTCCGGCACTGTTTTGGCAGCATCGGCTTGAGCGCGGGCCTGGGCTGCACGGCCCTCCGCGCCCGCCACAGTCGAGTTCGCAGCGTCAAGCGTTGCCCTGGCTGCCGCTGCGGCCGCCACGGCAGAATCATACTGTTGGCGTGACACCTCATCTTTCGCCACGAGCTGCTCCATGCGTTTCAAATCGGCAGCGAGCTTGGTATAGTTCGCCTGAGCTTCCTGTACCCGGGCTTGTGCCGCCTGAATATCGCGATCCGCCGCGCGCACCGCAGCGTCTGCCGCAGCCAACTGGCTCGAACTGGTTGTTGTGGTGAGAGGAATTCCCACGTTCGCCGCCGTCGCGTTGGCCTCCGCGTTCGCGAGATCGGCTTTCGCCCGCGCCAATGCGACTTGATAATCCTTAGGATCGAGTTCCACCAGCAAGGCTCCAGCCTGTACCACCTGGTTATCGTCGTAGTAGACCTTCAACACAGTTCCGCCAACACGGGCGCTGATGGGGTCGATGTGACCATCCACCTGCGCGTCATCCGTTGATTCACGCACCGAGTAGTAATGCCAGACGAAGATCGCACCCGCAACCACAGCAAGCAGGATTACCAACATCACCCACTTGGCATTGGGATGCTCGCGAAAGAAGCCGGCGCGCCGCTCGCGAAGGCTGCGCCGCTCCCCCGAAGGCTGCTGCTCTTCGCGATCTTCTTCCACGCGGTGAGGTACCCTGACTTCTTCTTCCTCATAGGTCGGCGAAACTTTGACCCGCTCAGCCACGTTATTTTCCTCCGAGAAATGCTTTGACCTGCTTCTCCGCAACGCCCAGCGCGCGTGCGAGAGTCAGCTTGGCCACATTATTTACGTATAAAGACTGGATGTATTGCTCATTGGATGTCGCTACGGCTTCCTGAGCCTGCACGACTTCGAGAGTGCCTGAGACTCCGGCCTGAAACCTGTCCTGCGACTGCTTCAACTGCTCGTTCGAAAGATTGATCGACTGGCGCGCCACCGCGACCTGCTGGTCAGAGGTTTTCACGTCCAGCAGCGCGGAACGGACTTCCTGCTCGACTCGATTGTGAAGATCTTCCAATTGCAGCTGCGCGGAGTGAAGGTCCGATTCAGCCTGAGCAACGTCGGCACGCACTTTGCCTCCCTGGAAGATGGGTATCCGCACTCCAGCGGCAAGGGTGTACGTGTTTTCAAGAGTTGGGAAGCTTTGGCCAAGATAACCCCAGTCGCCATTGACAGAAGCGGTGGGCAGGGCTTCACCCTTGGCAGCCTTCACTCCCAGTTCTGCAACGCGTGTGCGAGACTCGGCCGCGAGATACTCCGGTCGTTGCGTGTAGGCATGCTCGAGTTCTTCCTTCAAATTCAATTCCGGAAGCGGAGCGTATGGAACCGTGTCTGTGAGGCGATATTGTTGGGCCACGGGCAATCCGATAACCCGGGCCAGGACCATGCGCTGTTGCTGGTACTGCTGGTCTGCCGCGAGAACGCGTTGCTGCTGGGTCTGCATCTGGACCTGCGCGCGAAGCACGTCGATACCAGCGGCCACTCCGGCATTCTTGAGATCCTGTGTCTGGCGAAAAATCGTCTCTGCGGTGTTGAACTGGGCTTTGGCGGTGTCGAGCCGCGCAGCTGAGGCAATGGTGAGTAAGTACTCATTCCCAACTACAAGCACGACCAGTTCGCGCGCGTCCTGAACGGTGAACCTGACCGTTTTTTCGTTCTCCGCCGACTGGCGAACCCTGTTCAGAGCATTGAAGTCAAGGAACGTCTCGGTGAGCGCGGCGCGTGCGTCAAATACATTGAACGGCCCAACCACGGGCGAACTCAGTCCTGCGGGGAGCGGAATACCGAAGGCAGCGAGGTTGATCTGCTGAACGCTGTCGTTGACGCGTCCGGAAATATTCGGGAGCAGCGAACTCAAGGCCCGTCGATAAGCGGCCCGGGCTGTCTGAGTTTGCTCCTGCGAAAGCAGGAGACCCAGGTTGTGTCGAATGCCTCGGTCAATCGCATCGATGATGGAGATATCAAGAACCTGAGGAACCAGTTTGTCTACGCGGCCGCCTCCGCTAAATACTCCGAGTGACTGACTGGAGGGCTGCGGGGTTGCTGGAGCGCTGGTTATGGTTGCGGTCTGAGGCGTCTGCTGATCGCTTGAATTACCTGGTGCCGCCGTACCTGGAACTTGTTGACTGGTTTGGCTCAATGAATTGTCTGCCAGAAGGCAGACGAGGCTAAACAGGACAACATACGTCCTCATTTTTGCGGGTTTCCTTCGTACATTTCCGGGTTTAGATGCGCACATTGCTCTTTGCACTCGGTCTTCTCTGAAACGGCACTTCCGCCAAATTACGACGCCGCATAAATTACAGGCAGCCTTCGAATTAACTAACCAGTTAGTTAGATTATCAACGCCAACGTAAAGATGCAACTGCAAAGGACTTGGATTCGGAACTGAAGGACTACGCGAAAACAAAAGAGCGCCGGCGAACCGGCTGAACCTCGCCGCAGTAATCAATCCGCATAAGCCGTGCAAAGTGAAATCCTGTCTGCCCTGGTCTCGGTTCCGAAGCGCGGGCATAAACACGTTCAGGCGTTTGGCAGGCTCGTCACGAGGTCGGCTGGAAACCAACCGTCTAACATAGCCGTGGTTTTTTCATCTCCGCGTAATCTGCCAACTTCCTGGTGGCGCCATTCCAGTTCCGCCGTCAAGAAAAACTTCCACCAGAGCAGGTGCTCGCGGCATCAAACCCGTATCGATGCAAAAGGAGCAAGTTCAGCGTACATTCAAATGGCCCGACCCTCTCCGGGCCCTTCGCCACCGCAATTATCAACTTTTCTTTTCCGGGCAGCTTATATCGCTGATCGGCACGTGGATGGACCAGGTTGCCGAATCGTGGCTGGTCTACCGGCTCACCGGATCGGCGCTTCTGCTGGGCACGGTGGCATTTGCCAGCCAGATACCCGTATTTCTGCTGGCCCCGATCGGCGGCATGATTGCCGACCGCCACAATCGGCGCACGATCCTAGTCATCACGCAATCCTGCATGATGGTGCTCGCCTTTATACTGGCGATCCTCACGTTGACGCACAAAATCACCGTATGGGAACTCATGGTTCTGGCCGCGCTGCTCGGCGTGGTAAACGCGTTCGATATCCCGGCCCGGCAAGCCTTCATTACAGATATGGTGGAACGCGGCGACCTGGTGAATGCCATCGCGCTCAACTCCTCCATGTTCAATGGCGCACGTGTAGTTGGTCCGGCGGCTGCGGGCGTGGTGGTTGCGCTTATCGGCGAGGGCTGGTGCTTCTTTGCAAACGCGGTGAGCTTCATTGCAGTGATCACGGGACTGCTGATGATGAGGATCGACAAACCGCGGATCAGGCCTCAAGGCTCTCCAGTGCAAAACGTGATTGAAGGATTCCGGTTTGTAGGGCAGGCAGGTCCGATACGCGCAATCCTCCTTTTGCTGGGAGTGGTGAGCTTTACGGCGATGCCCTATGCGGTGCTGATGCCCATCTTTGCCGACCAGATCCTCCACGGCGGACCAACCGCCCTGGGGTTGCTGATGGGCTGTTCGGGGTTCGGAGCGCTTTGCGGGGCACTCACGCTGGCGATGAAGAAATCAATCCAGGGTCTTGGCCGCTGGGTGGCAACGGCGAGCATGAGCTTCGGCGCCGCTATGATCCTGTTCTCGTTCTCCCGGCGGCTCTGGTTATCAGCGGTGATGCTGATTCCGGTCGGCCTGGCGATCATGATTCAAATGGCCTCATCCAACACGTTGGTCCAAAGCATGGTGCCGGACCACCTTCGCGGCCGTGTGATGGCCGTCTATTCCATGATGTTCATGGGAATGGCTCCCTTCGGGGCACTGCTCGCCGGAAGTGTGGCCCACCAGATTGGTGCGCCATGGACGGTTGCCATGGGTGGAATTGTCGCTATCATCGGCGGCACAATTTTCAGCTTGCGGTTGCCGGCTTTGCGTCCCGCAGCGCGAGAGCTGATCGTGGCCCAGCAAATGGAAGCTGGTGCGCCCGCCCAGGAAATGACAGTGCAGGTGGCGGATTAGCAACTCTCAACGTGTAGCCCTATCATGCTCGTATGAGACGAACAGGCCTGCTCCGGTTGCTCGAAGGAGGCGACCGGAGATCGACGGGACAGTCTGATCGCGTGGTCAGCATGATTCGACAGGATCCGTCTCTTTTTGCGGAGTTAATCTCGGGGCTGTGGTCGGAAAACGCTCTCGTGCGGATGCGGTCAGCCGATGCAGCAGAAAAGGCCAGCCGCGATGACAGCAAACTCCTGGCACCGTATGCCAACGAATTGCTTGGGCTGATGTGCGAGACCCAGGATAAGGAACTGCGCTGGCATCTGGCCGTGATAGCGCCGCGTGTCGCAACCACGGCGAGCAGGCGCAAACTTGCTTGGGAGAATTTACGCGCTTACCTCGACGACACAAGTTCGATCGTAAGAACTTTCGCACTACAGGGCATGGCGGACGTGGCAACCAGCGATGCGACGTTCCGGCCGGAGGTAATTGAGCTGCTTGAGGACGCAAGGCGCTCGGGCAGTGCGGCGATGAAAGCCCGCAGCCGCAAGCTGCTGAAACAACTCAGCAGGCTGGATTCAAGACAATAGTGACCAACTGCTTGTAGGCGGCATAGTCATTCCTGCGGCGCGGAGATGTGCTCGTGAACGATCTTGAGTTTGCCGTCGTCTGCCCGTTGGAATACGTGCGTCACGCGAGCGTGGTCGATGTGCTCTTGCAGGTCTTTTTCCCCAAGTGCGCCCGGCTTGGCGACGTGCTCCACATGAAGTCCGATGGTATATGCCGCAACGCCGGTGGCCGGATCAAGCAACTCTATTTCAATCCTGCCAATATTCACGGTCATGATGCTGGCGCTTTCCAGGTACTCACGGCGACGGCGCAGCAATACCAGGCGGGCTGGCTCAAGCCGGCGTGAGCTGCTGGTAAACACGGAAGCGATCTCAGAATAGAAGGTCTCCTGCGCGGCGCTCTTCTTGCCCGAGGAAACTTCCCAATAGCGATGAACCGCAGCTTCAACTTCCTGTGGTGTGAGCGGCTTGACTGCATCGTTGGTGAGCATCTGTGGACTGAATCTAACCCGCGACAGACGCTCCAAAGACGACTGCCGGCACAATTCCGGCTTTTGGAACAAAACAACTAGCTCGGCGCCGAGATGTGCTCGTGAACAATGCGAAGGTCACCATCGGCATTTCGGATGAACACCTGAGTGACACGCGCATTCTCCAGGTGCTCCTCGCTTACGCGATGCCCCACAGCGGCAGCTTTGGCGATCTGCTCGGCATGGAGGCGCATGAGATACGCGGCGACAGCGCAGGAGGGTCCCAAAAGCTCAACTTCAACCCTGCCGACTTCAATCCGCATCTTGGCAGCGCTCGAGAGATATTCGCGCTGGCGGCGCAGCACGACCAGGCGAGCCGGCTCCGGGCGTTTCGACGATGTGGCGAAGATGGTAGCGACGTCAGCGTAATATCGCTGCCACTGTTCCGGCTTCTTGGCCGCAAAAAGGTCCCAAAAAGCGCGCACGGCATCTTCAACCTCAGCAGCGCTGAGGGCAGGGGGTGAATTGTCTGGGCACATACGTTGGTTGCAATTTAACCCAGCTCTTTGTCACAGACAATGCTCAGTCGCGTTTTTGTACCGCTTTTTTCAACAAGGCAATTTGCCCGGCGTGGTAAAGGCTGTGCTGCACGATGCCGTGAAACAGATGCCGGAACGGGTAGGAACGGCCCGGCACGGTCTCGGTCAATCGTGAATCGCCGAATTGCTCGATCTTATCGGCCAGGTTCTGGCCGGCGTCGAACAATCCCTTCGTTGCTTCCTGCCAGGCTGAATCGGTCGTTGCTTTCACGGAAGGCCAGTCATCTTCCAGATCGCCGGGCCATTCCGGCATCGGCTTACCTTGAGTGCTGGCGGCAGCGGCGTTCGTCCAGCTGCGGATATGTAGAACAAGCTCCCAAATGGTGTGGCCGCCAGCGATGGGTCTCGTGTTGGCATGAGCAGCAGTGATCCCGGTGAGAATCTCGCTCAGCGAGTCGCCGTGCCAGGCCTCGCCGGAAAAGGCGCGACGCAATTGGTCGGCAGCAAAAGCACATTCCGTGTTCATCACCATAAAATAATCTCAGCTTTCATGACCGTAGAACAAATCAAATCTCTGCTCAACCTGCAGCCGCATCCGAAGGAAGGCGGCTTCTTCGCCGAAACGTATCGTTGCAATCAGACGTGCCAGACTGCGGCAGGTGAGCGCTCTTTGGCGACAGCAATCTATTACCTGCTCACGCCGAAATCATTCTCTGAGATGCATCGGCTGCCCGGCGACGAGATGTTTCACTTCTATCTTGGCGACTCGGTGGAGATGCTGCAGTTGCATCCAGACGGATCGTCAGAGGTGGTTGTGCTTGGTCCTGACATTGCCAGCGGGATGAAGTTGCAGCACGTAGTTCCCGGTGGCGTGTGGCAAGGTTCCAGACTGCGAGCCGGCGGGAGTTTTGCGTTGCTGGGAACGACGATGTCGCCGGGATTCGCGTATGAGGATTATGTGTCCGGCAAAGCGCATGACCTGATTCGCACCTGGCCGCAGCGGGAGCAGATGATTCAAGCACTTACTCGCGGGTAAAGGAAAACCCTGCTCGCGCGTTCGCACGAACAGGGCCACAATCACAGTCAGTTCATCTTATGCCAGTACGTACTTCCCTGCTTCCAGCATGCGGTCGGCGATCTGCTGGGTCAGAGCGATGGTGTTGAACGGTTCATATTTAAAGAGCCTGCGGAGGATGACGAGCTGGGTACGCAGCATGTCACCTTCAGCAATCGCGGCGACGACTTTCCTCGCGGCAGCTTCAATCTTGTCCATGGAATGCGCCAGACTGACCTGGGCCATGGCAATCGCCAATTTGGATCTGGCTTCACCATTGCGCTCGATCAGCTTCTGCACGCGCAGTACGACGGAATCCATCGCGTAGGTTTCAATGACCATGTCGGCTATTGAGGCGATGATTTCCTGCTGATCGGCCAGGGCCATCATGTACTTCTGCGCTGCGCCGCCAGCCAGCATCATTGTGGCCTTTTTGGCATTCGCTACCAGCGTGCGCTCCGCCGCTAACGCACCTTCGAGCGGCTCGCTGCTGGAAGGTCCGGACATGATTTCCTCTGTCAGCTTCTTGATGGCCGGCATGAGCGCGAGCTGTCCGCTCATGGCGCGCTTTAGCAACCAGCCGGTAATGATCATGCGGTTAATTTCGTTGGTGCCTTCAAAGATACGGTTCACGCGTGAGTCGCGATACGCCCGCTCCGCCGGATACTCCTCCACGAAGCCGTATCCGCCATATATCTGCACGGTCTCGTCGACAACGTAATCAAGCATTTCCGAGCCGAAAACTTTCAGGATGGAACATTCGACTGCGTATTCTTCTATGTTCTTCGCGATCTGCTTGTAGGCGTCAGGCGAGTTCTTGTCGATCTCGGAGAGCGCAGCGTCGATCATGCCTACCGTGCGGTAGGACATCGATTCGCCGGTAAAGATCCCTACGGCCATGTTCGCCAGCTTCTCTTTGATAAGGCCAAACTCGGAGAGTGTTTTGCCGAAGGCCTTGCGCTGTTTGGCGTAGCCGATTGAATTGTTCAGCGAATTGCGCGCACCGCCGACAACACCTGCGCCGAGCTTGTAGCGACCGATGTTCAGCGTGTTGAACGCGATCACGTGGCCTTTACCAATTTCACCCAGAAGGTTGTCTTTGGGCACACGGCAGTCGTTGAGGATGATCGGCGTGGTGGAGGAGCCGCGAATCCCCATCTTCTTTTCTTCGGCGCCGACCTGGAAGCCGGGGGATGCCTTCTCCACGATGAAAGCGGAGAACTTTTCGCCATCCACCTTGGCGAAGATCACAAACACGTCAGCAAAGCCGCCATTGGTGATCCACATTTTTTCGCCATTGAGGATCCACTCTTTACCATCGGGTGAGAGTACGGCCTTGGTGCGCGGATTCATGGCGTCAGACGCTGACGTCGATTCCGAGAGGGCGTAAGCGGCCACCCACTCACCGGCAGCGAGCTTCGGCAGGTACCTTTTCTTCTGCTCGGGGGTGCCGAAGTAAACGATCGGCAGCGTGCCAATGCCCACGTGCCCGCCAAAAGCCACGCTGAAGCTGCCGTTCACAGAGAGGTGCTCGGCAATGATGGCCGAAGCGATCTTATCCATGTCGGAGCCGCCGTAGGCTTCCGGTATGTCCACGTTGGCGATGCCGATTTCGCACGCCTTGCGGATCAGCGCGCGTGTGACCGCGAACTCCTTGTGCTCGATCTTCTCGGCGTTAGGCAGAATTTCGTTTTTGGCGAAGTCCTGCGTGGTCTGGGCAATCTGTTGGTGCTCTTCACTCAGGTCTTCCAGAGTGAACACCTGGTCAGTGGTGTGCTCCTGAATCAGGAAGCTGCCGCCGATGAGTTTGGTTTTATTTGGGACTGCTACCGTAGCCATATTTCGCTCCTCTTAGCTGCTAGCTCCTAGCTGCTAGCGATTGGCCTTTGGCCCTTGGCCATTAGCCGGAAATCCAAAATGTTTTCCGCAGATCACCCGATCAATTCACGTTCTCGATGATGCCGGCGGCTCCCATGCCGCCACCAATGCACATGGTCACGATGCCGTACTTGCCATTCTTGCGCTTGAGTTCGCGGATGATGGTGGCCGTGAGCTTCGCGCCGGTGCAGCCCAGCGGATGGCCCAGCGCCACCGCGCCTCCGTTCGGGTTGATCTTCTTGATATCGAGCCCGCCTTCTTTGATGACCGAAAGCGCCTGCGCT
>DATAEJ010000194.1:0-9135 GCA_036258095.1 Candidatus Angelobacter sp.
CAGTTGCGCGCCGGGATGGAGCAGCGTGGACTGAAACAGCCAGTTAAGCACGTGATGGAACTGCTGGACGAGGCTTACTCGTAATTTCCAACCACAAAGGGACTTGGTAGTCTCCGGCGGGTAGCCCTCTGAGTTTCTGCAGTACATGCCCGCCCGACTTCTACTTTCTATTTGGCCAAACGGAAGATTGACCTCACAATAGGCTGAATGGCAACTACGATTCCCACCTCGGTCGATAACCCGGCAGGAGCTACGAATGAAACCCGCGCCCGGACCCGACGCTTGGAATCGCTGGACGTGTTCCGTGGGCTGACGATTGCCGGCATGATCCTGGTGAACGATCCTGGATCCGACAATTTTTACTGGCCACTGGGGCATGCCGACGAGTTGATGACGGCGCACCCGTCCGGCTGGTTCGCGGGCAAGACATGGGTGGAGATGAACGGGTGGACGCCTACCGACCTGATCTTCCCTTTCTTTCTTTTTATCGTCGGCGCTTCCATGATTTTGTCTTTCGCCGCCCGGCGCGCACGCGGCGATTCGCCGCGGGAGCTGATGAAGCATGTGGTACGCCGGAGCGCGTTGATCCTGCTGATCGGTTACGCCATTCGGATTCTGCCCTACGTGAATTTTTCAACCATGCGCTACCCGGGAGTGCTGCAACGGATCGCTGTTGTGTATCTGTTTGCAGCGGCGATTACGTTGTGGACCGAGACGCGCGGACGCGTAATGTGGATTGCCGGGCTGCTGGCAGGCTACTACGCGGTAATGCGGTTCGTACCCGTACCCGGATGCGATCATGCGGCGTGGATGACGCAGCATTGCAGCCTGGCAGGATGGCTTGACCGCAAGCTGATGCTCGGGCATTTATACCGGCGGGACTTTGATCCAGAAGGCGTGCTGAGCACCTTTCCGGCAATCGCGACTACGCTGCTGGGGACGCTTACCGGCCAGTTCCTATCGAAGGCAGAGAGCGCCCGCAAACTGCGCGGTCTGGTTATTGCGGGAATCGTTGGTGTGGTTGCCGGATATGCGTGGCATCCGTGTTTCCCGATTTCGAAGCCACTCTGGACGAGTTCCTACGTGCTGTTCACCGCCGGCGCGGCCTGCCTGACCCTGGCGCTGTGCTGGTGGCTGATAGAGATGCGGGCGTGGCGCAAATGGGCGATGCCGTTCTTATGGCTGGGATCAAACGCAATTCTGGCCTATGCGCTCTCAACCTTCGTGGCTAAACTGGGAGAGATCATTCACGTAAGCGGCGGCGGCCACCTAATCTCCATTCAGACCTGGCTCTACAATCACTGCTTTGCGCCCTTCGCACCGGCAAAAAATGCGTCACTGGCGTTCGCCATTTACTATGTGGCACTGTGGACGTTCGTGGCGTGGGGATTGTACCGAAAGAAGGTTTTTGTGAAGGTGTGACAATTCCACTCTACGCCCAAGTGCCGAACGGCAGCAGCGGCGGTGAGAGTGCATGTCGAGCCCATGTTACTTCTTGATGTGAGACTTTCCGGCAAAGCAAGAAATTCTGGTCAATGACATCGCACAGGCGAGGGCGCCTGTGCGCACAAGATTTTAATCTACCGCTCGTGCTTTTGGTGCCCCGATAAAGCTGCCTGCTGCTTCAGCGCAGCACCAGGCTTCGCCGCAACCAGGTTCATGTACTCGGCGAGAGTCACAAAACGGTAGCCGCGCGCCTTGAGGTCACTGATCAGGCGCGGCATCGCGGCAGCGGTTGTGGAAAGTTCATGGAAAGCCAGAATGTGGGTGTAGGTTCCCTTCTTTTCCCGCTGATCGATCTGCTTCAGCACTCCGTCAACGAGTGATGGCCTGGGACACCCAACAGCCTTGCCGGCGCAGAGATAGTCGAGGGAGTTCACGTCACGCAGCGCCATGGGATTTTCAGAAGAAATGGTCAGCACGCGGTAGCCCTCGTGCTCAAGATCGCGGCGGGCGTCGCTGGTAATGATCCAGTCAGGCGGGCGGACATAGCGGGGCTGCGTGCCGGTAACGGCTTTGATGGCCTGAGCTCCACGGTCGACATCATGCATGACCCACTGTTCGCCGTTTTTCCTCTCTGCGCTGCGCAGCTCCAGGTGGCTATATGTATGGTCTTCGAGTTCGTGGCCACGGCGGATGACCTGCTCCGCTGCGTCAAGGCAGGTGATGCCAATGTTGTCTTCATGGCGCGGTTCGCCCCAGGTTTTGGGAGTCAGGCGCCAGCCGACAACAAAGAATGTGGCTTTCACGTGGTTCTGTTCGAGAGTGTCGAGCAGGCCGGGCGCGGGATGCTCGCCTTTGACGCCGAACAGGACATACGGGCGCGGACCGTCGTCGAACGTGAGCGCGATGAGCTTTTGCGCGTTAACCGCCGACGATGTATCCGCCGCAGTGTGGAACGCGACATCCCGAGCCTTGTCAGAGCTCAGGTTGGCTATGCCTGAGTTCATGCCAAGACCTACATGGCTGGGACCAGCACAAGCATTCAGCAGGCTGAGAGCGGCAATTGCAAGCAGGAATCTAACTTGACCCATGAAAAATTCACCCCGAGTGGCCGATTCATTCCGAACCGTTCGACACACAGACCGGGGGAGAGGAATGAGACAAGAAGCGGCAACAGGAAATTCTTAGTCCATCTTTATCACGGGTGCGATGTTCTGCGGCAGACCCTGAAGGACGCTAACGAAGGTAATCACGAGCAGGCTGGACAGGATAGTTGAGAGGTGATTGTGAACGGTTATTTCTCGGAATCTTCCGGGTTCCAGGTAATGGAAGCGCTTGAGCCTTCGCCAACCGAGCCGGTGAGCCCGCCAGCCATCGCGTCTGGGTCGCCGCCGGCTAGTTCAATCTTGCGGCGCTGTACTTCGCGGATCTCGCGCAGAATGGCGGCTTCCGCTTCAAGATACTGCTCTTCCGTGAGAGACCCATCTTCAAGCTGCACCTGGAGTTCGAGAAGCTGCTCTTTTAGGGGCGCGTCGTCTGTCCATTGCTCCTCGGCGACTTTGCGCAGGGTATTCATGACGAAACTGAATCCCTTGAATGGGGCGAGGAGAAGATCATCGATTAAGAACATGGATGTCCTGCAAATTAACGCGAATTGCCAGATTTACCAAGATCGCCAAAACTGAAAATCACAACCTGCGGGAGCTGCGTTCCGCAACTTTTTCTTCCGGCAGGCCCTTGCTTATTCGGCTTTGTCTCAGCCGGCGTTGCCACGCTCCAGCTTAAGACGGATGTTGACAAAGTTGTAGGGCGGCCAGGGGCCCGTGTACTTGAAATTCAAACGATCGCCAAACTTCTGGGCAATGCGGTTCACGGCGGCATCAAACTCGGCTTCGCGCTCTTTCTGGATAAGGAACGCGGCGTTCATAATCATCTTATCGCCGATTGGCTTGTTATCACGGGAAGCTACGCAGACCGCGCGCAGCCCGTCATAGATATCCCGCACGTAGTTGGCGGCCAGCTCAGCCAGCGCCTTGTCAATCATGCGGCCAAGCTGCATCCGGGCGAAGTAGGTGGACTGCAGATGCTTGCGCGTGAGTTCCTGATGGAAGCGATGAATTTCATCGTGCTCGCGCTTGAGTTCTTCAATGATGCGGTCGCGGTCCCAGGTAACTTTGAGCCCAAACTCAAGCTTGCCCGTCATCTGGCGGAGAACGTCTTTAAGCGAAGGATAGATGCTTTTGAGGACTTCTTTGATATCTTCCCCGGTGCGGAAGACGGTGCCGAAGGCCATGGGCACAATGGTGTAATTCTTCATTACCGTTTCGATCACGTGCTCGTGGGCCAGTGCGTTGTCACGCGTTGGATCGAAAATAAAAACCGGAGTGCGGCTCACCACAGCGGCTATATCGCCATAATGAACGGTGGAGACATCCTCACTCACCCCGCCTATGCTGCTCTTGCCAAAATTCACTCCGGCGCGTGATTCGATCACGCCATAAACGTAAAGCCCCTCCTGCTGGGAAGACGGGACAGGTTCCTCCTTTGGAGGAACAGGACGGGGGCCGCGTTCAAGGACTGCCGCCGCTACGGGTTCATTTTTTGGCGCCGCTTTGCGCACGACGGCTGTCTTTTTCGCCGCTTTCTTGCTCGGGCTCATGGTCTCTCCTCAACATTTTCGAGGTAGTTGCCAGGAATTCTTCAATCTCAATCGGCTTAAACATGATGCCGATGTTCTGGCCGGACGCCTCGTCCGCCGTTTCCTTAGTTGCGTAACCGGTGAGCAACGCCGCTGGAACCTCCGGGCGCCGCCTTCTTGCCTCAGCGATTACCTCAAAACCCGTATGCTGCTCTTCCAGCGAATAGTCGCACAACACCAGATCAAAGTCCTGCCGGCGAAGAGCGCTGATGGCATCCACCGAAGTGGCGCAGGCTGAAACCTGATAGCCCTGCTGCTCCAGGATAAGCTGGTAGGTAACGAGGACAGAGGCTTCATCATCGACTACCAGAATCCGGTATGTGCCAGGATCGCTCATGGCTGCTCTTTACAACTTGACCACCGGCAAATCGATTTTGAATAGCGTTCCTTTTCCCTGGCTGCTACGCACTGATAGCTTGCCGGCATGGTTCTGGATGATGCCTTTGACGATCCATAGGCCGAGCCCTGTTCCCTTCTCGCCCTTGGTAGTGACAAAGGGCTCGAAGATGGTGCGGATCATCTCTCTTGAGATGCCTGTACCGGTATCTGCGATAAGAATGCGCACGCAGCCGCGAAGATCGTCTTTGCCGGGGACGTGGCGAGTCCGAATGCGCAGCCTGCCTCCCTGCGGCATGGCGTCTTTGGCGTTGATGACCAGATTGGAGAATACCTGCCGAATTTGATCGGCGGCAATCACGGCATCAGGCAAGGGACGCAGGTCCGAAATAACCTCAACATTGGCGCGCTGCAACTGACGATTCAGCAGCAGGAGCGTATCTTCCACGATGGTATTGACGTTGACCGGCTTGACCTGCTCAGTATTGCGGTAGAGGCCGAGCATCTGGCGCACAATGCGGGCCACCCGCTCAGTTTCAGACTTAAGAATGCTGTACACCGGCATTGCGTTTTCCGGGACGGAGCCCGCCAGCAGGTAAATGGCGTTCTTGATGGCCTCCATGGGATTGTTGACCTCATGGGCAATGGTGGCAGCCAGCCGGCCGGTGGCGGCGAACTTTTCAATTTCCAGCATGCGCCGCTCAACCCTGAGCTGCTCAACCTTCCGCATGGCTGTCAGATCGCGAAGAACGGTGACGGTATAAGAAACCTGACCGCGCTCATCAAAGATTTTTCCGGAGCGGGCGTCGTATTCAATCTCCTGCTTCAATGCGGGATTGTAAAGGCGCAACGGCGCGGTCTCGCGCTCGGCAAAGGAGTAGGTAAACGCGTCAACATAGGTGCCAAACTGGATCTGGTTGCGGTTCTGCACAGAATCGCGCGCGCTGTCCAGTGATGTGCCGAAGAGTTCCTGGGCCAGAGGATCGACGAGCACGATTTTTGCCTGGCTGTCGCAGACCACAATGGGATCGCCGACATTTTCAATGATCAGGTTCAGGCGATCACGGTCCTGGCGAACCACTTCTTCAGCTTCGCGCAGCTTGTCATAATTCAGGCGAAGCTCCTGGTCTGCGCGGCGGAGGTCAGTCACGTCACGCATCACCGTGACAGTGCCAATCTGGATGCCGTCCGGGCCGTAGGTGGGCGCGGAAACGGCCTCAAACAGCATCTCTTCACCTTCAATGGCGTCAACCAGAGTGAGATCGCGGTGAGAATCACTGCCGGAGACCAGCATGGAAGAGAGCGCGGCAGAAAAAAGCAAATTGTTGAGTTCAACAGCGCGTACCAGGCCTTCCGTCATCTCATCAGGCACTTTGAAGAAGCGCTCCGCGGCGCGGTTCTGCATGATCACGCGGTGTTGCGTATCGGTAAGGATCACCGGGTCAGCCATACTCTGCATGACTGTGCCCATCTGCGCGATGGTGATCTCCATGTCTCGCATGCGATTGTAGTAGTGCTCAACTTTAAACAGCCGCGAGAGATAGCGATTGGCCAGCTCAATGAGCTCGCCAAGCTCGGCCAGAGCAGATTCAGAGTTGTGCTTGCCCAGCTCAACCACTACGGCAGCCGAGTAGGCGCGCATTTCGCAGGTAGAGCAGACCTGGTCTTCCAGGCGAATGCGCTTTTCCCGGCGAAAGTTCTGCACGGCAAGGCAACTGGCCGTGCGTACGCGGTCGGCTTCCCAGCAAAGATTGCGGTTGGAGTAGAGAATGGGATGGATGTAAATGGGCTTCGGGTGAACGTTGCTCTTAGCTAGAACAGCTGGGCGCGCCGTGTTAAGCACTCCAGCGAGAGGATGGTCAGACATCCAGAGCGCCGTGGTGAAACGCTCCATCTGCTGGCGAGGCCATTTGAGGGCTGCAGCGGGCGTGACGTCACCTGAATCAAAGTTGACGTCCAGAACCATGGCACGCGCATAGCCGAGCGCGATGATCTCTTCCAGCAGCAGAGGGAAGATTTCTTCTGAACGCTCGGCTTCAAGGAGGCGCAAGATAGCGGGACGGCGATATTGCGATGCGCGCCGCCCTTGCAGGCGTTCAGATTGAAATCGCATTTCCGCCGTCGCCACCGGTCCCCCCAAGTACGTTCCTTACCTGCGCCGGCGAGTGGGACGCGGTGGGACTTCCACCAGTTCCTCTTCTGTCGCGCCTTCAGCCAGAGTCGGACGGGACACCAGGCCTGTAAGTCCGACTGCGTCGGCATATTTAAGGTAAGTGTCGATTGAAGCGACAACGACGCGGGCTTCAACGGTGATCAGGTCGATGCCTACGAGAGAAATTCTGACCCAGGCATCAATAACGATTCCTTTATCCAGTACGCGGTCGAGAACATCAATCAGACTCGATCCACCGGATACACGCTCAACGGCCATCGAAGGCCTCCTTCACAAACTCACTTTTTGCGCTTGCGTCCTACGCTCGGCACTCTCGGTGCTCTAGCTTCCGCAGGTCCGGGGGCGGGTAATTGCGTCCGGCGGACAGGCGGGGACAACGAAGCGGTAAGATTAGGATCAAATTTCCACCAATTCAAACCGATAGCTTCCGCTTTGTCGACGCTACAGACCAGCAGGCGAATCCTGATTGTGAGCAGCTCCACGTTCGCCAGCGATATGCGAATGTCTCCCGCAATGACAAGTCCTTTGTCGAGCACTCTATCAAGAATGTCGAGCAAATTAGTTGTTCCGGAAACGGTCGGCACTCTTTGCATGAAAAGTATGGAAAAGACCGCAGGGAGTGTGGAGAATCCGCGCGCGATCTACTGTCACGCATCTTATTCAGCCCGGTGAAACCTGTCAACCCTTGCCGCTTCAAGCAATTGCAGCCTTCCTCAAATCTGTTTCCTGAAGGCGCACAATACCTTTTCTGTCCGATGCAAGCTGCTGCTGCCAGGGTTGGCTGCGCATCCAAAAATCCCAAACCCCCGCCGCGTGACTATTGATCCAAAAGGTTCCCCAGCGGGCCCAGTTCCAGATTCAGGTCCTCTGGACGCAAACCGAACGCTCCTGCGATCTCATGCACCTTGGCTTCCAGCTTCATCAGCGCCTGCCCCAGTTCTTCCACCTTTCCGTCCTCCAGCGTCCCGCCCTCCATTCTCCTTATCGCTTGCCGCTCCATCAACCGGCGCAGAAGTTCCACCAGACTCAGCACCAGCCGTGCCAGCCCTTGCTCAACCGACTCGGGCGAGCACTCAATCCGTTCAATTCCGCCTTCGCCCACCGCCTTCAATTCGCGATTCAGATCAGAGACAGCGGCGACAATCTCCTCCGGCGTAATTTTTCGCAATTCCGTCATTGCTGCCCTGCACTCTGCGGCATCCTTACCTCCGGACTGAGGAATTCTGCTGCTGGCCAGGGTCCACTCACGCGTCGTGAGATGGACTGAGGTAATGGCACCGCTTTGACACCTTCGCGAAACCGCTCTTCGTTTCCACGCCGTACCAGCGCAAATATCCGGGTGCCGCTTTTTACTTCACGCACCTGGATTTCCTGGCTGATCGGCTGGATCGCCGCTTTCACCCTTGCAGCATGGTCTATGGAAAGCCGAAGCACCTCTGCTTTAGCTTCCAGGTATGCGCGGCCCGATTTCTCTTCCTCCGCTGCGCGCTCCTGAATCACGTACACCACTGATTCCATCTGGACGTAATGGCGTAAACGTTCCAGGTCTGCCGTGAAAGTGGCACCGTTTTCCGCTGCAAATTTTTCAAGCGCTGGAACCCCATCAAAAATCGATAGCAAGCGAAACGGCACGACGGCCGCCTGCTGAAACACGTGCTGCACCACCTGATGAAACTCCACAGCCTTCTGTTGCAGACCGGCCGGCTCGAACGGCCACGGAACCTCTGACCACAGCAGGCACAGCCGGTCTTGCGCCAGCACGTTCACCTTTGACCCGCCGACGCCCATCTCTGGAAGCTTGGTTCTTTCCTCTTGCAGAAAGCCACAGTAAACAATAATGCGGCTCACTTGCTGCTCCGCTTTGCAGGTTCTCTCGCTTGCTCTGCTTTAAGGCTACGTAAAGCCGTCTCCACCGAAGTCAGGACAACATTCAGGCCCACATAAACCAGATCGACCCCGGCCACGGAAATCACCAGCGAGCCGTGAATCAACACGCCCGCATTCAGGACGTGATCGATGATCTCCAGCAGAGAAACGTCTTCTTCTGCGCTTCCCGTCAGCGTAATTGGCTCAAAATCACTTGGCATCGGAAACAAAAGAATAAGGCGGCCAGGGACCGGTCACTTCAATCCGGCGCTTTCCCTGCCACCTCTGAACGAAGTCCTGCAGCACGCCTTCCCACTTTTTGCGGCGCGAGCGCTCCACCAGAAACGTTGCCTGCCACAACAAGCCCGGTTGCGCGCCGCTGACTTTTCCCGTGGGCGCGGAATCGGTCGCCACCTTCTCCAGTGCCTCCGCCAGTTCGCTCAAATCAGCATCGCTGTGCTCGGGTTTCTTTTTCATTCGCGCAGCTTTCTGCTGCAGGTAGTCGCGCCCGGAGCTTGCCGGCTTCGCACTCACAGACGCTGGCGTCTGAGGCTCCGCGAGCACTTTCACCCCCCACTCGTCAGAATCAGCAATGCGGGTAAAAACTTTTTTTAGCGCG
>DATAEJ010000195.1:0-32828 GCA_036258095.1 Candidatus Angelobacter sp.
CGGCCAGTAATCCCAGCGCAACGCCAGAATCGCTGCGACGACCGAGACGATCTGTACCACCATCTTCAGCTTCCCAAGTTCGCTGGCTTCAATGGTGAAACCTTCTCCGGCTGCTATGGAGCGCAGTCCCGAGATCAGGAATTCCCGGCCCACGATGATGACTGCTACCCAGACGCTCACGATCGAAGGGATGAGTTGCACCAGCGTGATGTACGCCGCTGCGATCATCAGCTTGTCTGCCAACGGGTCGAGCAGCATGCCCATAGTGGTGATCTGCCCTCGCTTGCGGGCGAGATAACCGTCGAGGCCGTCAGTTATGGACGCCAGAATGAAGATGCCGGAAGCCAGCACGACACGCGTGGTGTCGTTGGAAGGTCCGAACCACCTGGTGGTCAGGACCCAGATGATGAGGGGAACGGCCGCAATGCGCGAGAGCGTGATGTAATTGGGCAGATTCACAGAGAGGCGCACGCAGCCGCGAGGGCGGCTGCTATGCCTATCGTAGTAGTAATAATGAGGGAGTGCAATCAGCCTACTTTTTGCCGTTTACTGTCTCAAGGCAGCGTGTGTACAGGTCAAGAAGATGGGCGGCATAGTCTTCTGCCTTGTTTACCGTGCCTCCCTGGAAGCCGGCGCCGGGCGCCCCCGTCTTGCCATAGCCCGTGGTACCGGCAATGAACTTCATCATGTCCAGGGCGATATCTTCGTTGCGACGGGAAACAACCATTCCTGCGAGCTGGTCCATAATCGTTCAAAACTCCTCTGCAAATTAGATGCCGGGTTTATTGTATCCGGGAGGACAGTCACAGGTGTGCGGCCCAATGGTCACGCCCCCAAGAGGGATTTGCCCGATTGCGAAGCGCGTCCTGAAGTAAGATGATTGGCTGAAGGCGATGAAAGACTTCTACATAGCGGACTGCTCGCGATTCGAGAACCAGGTGATCACCTCGTCATTCGTGGTGGTGTCAAAACAGGCCAAGCCGAAGAAGAGCGGCGAATTGTACCTGGCGCTGACGCTGGCGGACCGTACTGGCCATATCGATGCCAAGATGTGGGACAACGTGATGGACCACATCAATGTGTTCGAGCAGGATGACTTCGTAAAGGTCCGTGGCCTTCTCAACCGCTTCAACGGCCGGTTCCAGCTCACGGTGCACAAGCTGCGCTCCATGGAAGAAACTGAGGTGCAGTTTGAAGACTACCTGCCGCGCACAACCAAGGACATCAACGGGCTGTGGCAGAAAGTGGCTGACTATGTGGAGAGCTTCCAGGATCCGCACCTGAAAGCGCTGCTGAAGGCGTTCATGGCGGATCCGCAGATTGAGCAGGCATATAAGTGCGCGCCGGCAGCGAAGTCCCTGCACCATGCATTCATCGGCGGGCTGCTGGACCACGTGGTCTCGTTATTTCAACTGTGCGAGCTTGCGGCGTCGAATTATCCCGAACAGATCAATCGCGACCTGTTGCTCACCGGAGCTTTTCTGCATGACATCGGCAAGATTCATGAGCTGGCATTCGCGCGCTCGTTTGCCTATACCACCCGCGGCCAGCTGCTGGGGCACATGATCATCGAGCTGGAGATGCTGCAGGAGAAGATCACGCAGGTGCCGGGATTCCCGGAGCAATACAAGACATTGATCGAGCACCTCATCATCAGTCATCACGGCAAATATGAATTTGGCAGCCCGAAGATGCCGATGTTCCCAGAGGCGCTGATGCTGCACTATCTCGATGACCTGGATTCGAAGATGGAAGCGATGCGGGCACAATTCCAGCGTGATCCGGAGTCCGAGTGGACAGCATACAACCCGAGTCTCGAGCGTCCACTGCTGAATTCGAAGAAGTTTCTGCAGAACATCGGCAAAGCGGATGAGTGCGTAACCGAGGAGCAAAACACCAACGGCACGAGCGCCGTCGCTGCGGCCGCCGCGTCGACCGAAGAGTGATCCTGCGGGCCGGAGTCGGCCTGATTCGTTTAAGTGAAAGTAACCACATTTGGAGGGGGCAATTGTGAAGAACGTACGTGCAAGCAGTTTTGTAGTCATCCTGAGTCTCTGCCTGGCGCTGGGATGCGCGAAGTCCAACACGCCGGCGACCAGCACAGAAAACAGTCCGTCGACTGCGAGTGGCGCCGCTGGTGATAGTTCCGGGAACGGTAACAAATCAGGCGCGAAGAGCGCTGCCAGCCAAAGCAAACCGGTGGAGGAGGCCGTGACAATTCCTGCCGGGACAGTGATTCGCGCCCGATTGGATGAGACGCTGAGCTCGAAACAGAGTCAAGCGGGTCAGGGATTCACCGCAACAGTCGCCGAGCCCGTGATCGTTAATGGTAATACGCTGATTGAGAAGGGTGCGCGCGCGCGCGGAACCGTGGTCGATGCCAAGGCCATGGGCCACTTCAAGGGCGGAGCGCTCCTGGAAATCAGGCTGAATTCAGTCGAGGTCAAGGGGAAAGACACCGCGATTCAGACCGCTGCGCTGGAGCGCACCATGCAGGGCAAAGGCAAACGTTCTGCCGGATTTATCGCGGGCGGCGCGGGTGCGGGCGCTTTGATCGGCGCGCTTGCCGGCGGAGGAAAAGGCGCAGCCATCGGTGCAGCTGCGGGCGCGGGGGCCGGAACCGGTGGCGCGGCGTTCACGGGCAACAAAGAAATCGTCTTGAATGCAGAGAGCTTGCTTACGTTCAAGCTTACACAGCCGATCCAGGTTCACTAAGCATGGTTGCCCAATATCAGAAGAGACGTGGCTTCGGCCACGTCTCTTTATTTTGCGCATGATCACGCAGCCTTCAGCTTCCTGATCTGTGAGGCGACGACTTTCAGGTCGGCGACGAAGCGCCGCATTTCTTCATGACGGCTCTCCTCATCTGGTGCGCGCAGGATAGATGACGGATGCACGGTCGCCAGCACATGTCCGGCAAGCTCGGATTGCATCCACGTCCCACGGCTTTGGGTTACGCGAAAGTCGCGACCCAGCAGGCCCTGTGCCGCCGTTGCCCCAAGCAACACCACAACCTCGGGCCGTGTGACGGCAATCTCAGCCTCCAGCCATGGCCGGCAAGCGCTGATCTCAAGCGCGTTCGGCTTCTTATGGATTCTTCGTTTCCCGCGCGGCTCCCACTTGAAGTGTTTGACCATGTTGGTCACGTAAACCTCCTTGCGATCGATGCCGGCTTCAGCAAGCGCCTTATCAAGCACCACGCCGGCGGGGCCTACGAACGGGTGGCCCTGGAGGTCTTCTTTGTCACCCGGCTGTTCACCAACCAGCAGTACGCGAGCATGGCTTGAGCCTTCACCGAACACCGTCTGCGTGCCTCGTTTGTAGAGATCGCATCCGTGGCACCCGCGCGACGCCTCGCGTAGCGCATTCAGCGTAAGCTTCTGCGGTAGGAACGGCCTTGCTGTGGGATAGATCTGACGGGCCATGATTCATTTGGATGCGAACAGAGCACGGCGGTGTGTCGCGACTTCAGCTCCGGGAGGCGAGAGCAGCGTTCCCAAAGCAGTCTTGGCTAAACTGTACTGCGAGAGATCGCCATGAAATTCCATACTGATTACCTGACGTTCAATACCAAGAAACACCGCGAGTATGTGCACATTACCCCGCAGGTGGAAAGGATCGTTCAGGCCAGCGGCGTTAGACAGGGCCTGGTACTGGTCTCAGCCATGCATATCACGGCGGGAGTCTATGTGAACGACAACGAGGAGGGACTGATTCACGACATTGATCGCTGGCTGGAATCGCTGGCGCCCTTCCGCGAAGACTATCTTCACCATCAGACTGGTGAAGACAACGGCGACTCACATCTCAAAGCCATTCTGGTACATCATCAGGTGATCCTGCCGATCACAGGGGGAAAGCTGCTGCTTGGCACGTGGCAGCGGGTCTTTTACGCTGAATTTGATGGCCAGCGAGCAAAGCGCGTTGTAGTGGCAGTGATGGGTGAGTAGCGCAGCTGGCGAGTGCTAGTCGGCTGCAAGGAGGAGACTGAGCATGCACTTCGGCTCCAGAGCCTTCATCTGTCCGCCAATATCGATCAACAGCTGTTGTAGTGCTGCGAGATCCTTGCCGAAGACGCTTTGGGCGTCTGGACACTGTGCGTCTGCTTCTGCCACGGACCACCCAGCCGTGATAGCGACACTGCCACTTCCGACCTCCGCTCCAAACGTGAGTTCGAGCGGCTGCGTAATGCGTCCCACCAGCTTGCAAATCAAGAATATGAGCGCTTGACGCAAGTTTGCACTGCTGGTTACCCGCAGTGTCTCCTGCCACTCGCGACGAACAATGAGCAGTTTATTGTGTGTAAGCGTAGCGAAGTCAGCCAGAACCTCATTCAGGAGAGCATCGGCGTCAATCGTCTCTCCCGCTCCGTAGTGCACGTCCCGCACCAGCGCAGAGATCGCTTTAGAGATCGCAATAGCGCGGTCCGCTTGCTGTTCAATCGTGTTCAGATCGGCATTGTTCAGGACCGGTTTGCTTTTCGGAAGTCCCTGCATCTCCAGAAAGCAACGCACGGTCGTAAGGGGCTGAGCAAGGTCATGCGCAATAGAGTGGATTAATGCGTTAGTCGGAGGCCTGAAAGTCTCAGCGGCGACCGTGGGCGAGATCGGGTACGTCTCCGGCGCAAGCACCTGGGCCACGTTTCCAGAACCGCCGGCCCCGTTCTGCACATTTGCCTGCCGACCGAGTCGATAGCCGGTGCCGCGCACGGTTTGGATCAGCTTCGGCTCCTCCGGACCATCAACCTTCTTTCGCAGATAGTTCACGTAGACGTCTACCAGGTTGCTGTCTGTTTCCGGCTCAGCCCCCCAGCATTCGCGCAGCAGGTCCTGCCGCCCGATCACCTCTCCTCCGCGGCGCATCATCAGGTGCAGGAGATCGAATTCCTTGGGGCTCAACTTGATCTCGCGAGCACCGCGCTGGACACGCCGCAGTACAGGATCCAACTCCAGATCTTCCACCCGCAGAATGTTGAGCGCCGGATCTGCCTTGCGGCGAAGGACTGCTTTTACGCGCGCAGCCAATTCCTGAAAGGAGAACGGTTTTGTGACGTAATCGTCCGCTCCGGAGTTCAATGACTGGATACGATCCGCCACACGGTCACGGGCGCTAAGCACCATTACCGGTGTTCCAATGCCGTGGGTGCGCAGCTCTTCCAGCAGCTTCAGGCCGTCAGTGTTGCCGAGATTCAGGTCCAGGATAATGAGCTGGTAATTCTGCCGCTTCAGCTCGGAGAAAACCGCGGCTTCGTCCGGCGCGGTATGGACAGAGTACCCCTCTGACTCCAGTGACTTGGAAAGGAACGTCGCCAGTTGCGCATCATCGTCGGCGAGCAGAATGGCCATGACCTGCAACCTTCCTTGAACGAAAAATCAGCGGCGCTCCGCGTTCTCACGCCGAGAGTTCAAGGGGGTGTAAAAACTTTGACCTCAAAGTTGTTCCCGATTCTAGCTCACAAAATCAAAAATCAAGAACTTTTTCATGTTTTATGCGATGCAAGAGTCCCAAAATGGGGCGTACTCCGCCGACTATCGTTCCATGACCTTTGATGTAATGCGTCCATGTGCCGCTGCACTGCTCCCTTGGTACCATAGATGGTTTGACTTTCACTGAAAGTGAGCATTGAAGAGCCTCATGGCAGCCAAAACCTATAAGAATCTGATCGGCGGCGAGTGGGTTGAGTCCCGCAGCGGGCAAACATACGAAAATTTGAATCCGGCAGATACGCGCGACGTTATCGGCGTATTCCAGCGGTCTGACAAGCGTGATATCGACGATGCCGTGTCCGCCGCCCGTAAAGCCTACCAGCGTTGGCGCCTGGTTCCGGCCCCAAAACGCGCTGAGATCATCTTTCGCGCCGGACAAATCCTGACGGAACGCAAAGAAGAATACGCCCGCTTGATGACCCGAGAGATGGGCAAAGTCCTCAAGGAGACGCGCGGCGATGTTCAGGAAGCCATCGATACGGCCTACTACATGGCCGGCGAAGGGCGCCGGCTCTTCGGCGCAACCGTCCCTTCTGAGCTGCCGAACAAGTTTGCCATGGCCTTGCGTGTGCCGCTCGGTGTTTGCGGCATGATCGCGCCGTGGAATTTTCCCATGGCCATCCCAAGCTGGAAGCTCTTGCCGGCGCTGGTGTGCGGCAATACCTGCGTGATCAAGCCCGCCGAGGATACTCCGCTCTCTACGTTCAACCTGGTCAAAGCGCTTACCGACGCTGGCCTGCCCAAAGGCGTGGTCAACATCGTGACTGGCTTCGGGCCTGAGTCGGGAGCGCCCATCGTGGATCACCCTGGGGTGAATGCGATTTCATTCACCGGCTCCAGCGAAGTCGGGCGCATGGTGGGCGAGGCGGCAGCTCGGTCCTTCAAGCCGTGCTCGCTGGAACTGGGCGGCAAGAATGCGATCATCGTGCTTGACGACGCGAATCTTGATCTTGCGGTCGACGGCGTGCTCTGGGGCGCATTCGGCACGACCGGACAGCGCTGCACCGCCACGAGCCGCGTAATCCTGCAAAAGGGTGTCTACCGCCAATTTGCCGACCGCCTGGTTTATCGGGCACAGCGCCTCAAGGTGGGAAACGGTCTTGACGAATCCGTGGAAGTCGGACCGCAGATCAACGAGCAGCAGGTCGCCACTACGGAAAAGTATGTGAAGATCGGCAAGGATGAGGGCGCGAAAATCGAAACCGGAGGCAAGGCGATCAACAAGCCAGAGCACTCGCACGGATGGTTCTTCGAACCCACCGTATTCACTGACGTAGATTCGCGGATGCGCATCGCCCAGGAAGAGATCTTCGGCCCCGTAGTGAGCCTGATCCCTACGGACAATCTTGAGCAGGCGATTGAAATCTCCAACAATGTTCCGTACGGGCTTTCCTCGGCGGTCTATACGCGGGACGTGAATACGGCATTCCGCGCCATGCGGGACATTGAGGCCGGCATCACTTACATCAACGCGCCGACCATCGGCGCCGAAGTCCATCTGCCATTTGGCGGCGTGAAGGCCACGGGCAACGGCCATCGTGAAGGCGGCATGGGCGCGGTTGATTTCTACACTCAGTGGAAATCGATTTACGTGGATTACTCTGACAAGCTGCAGCGCGCCCAGATTGATACGGGAGAGTAAATTTTCACCGCAAAGGACGCAAAGCTCGCAAAGGGCCTTGGTTTGTTGTCTGAATGCTGAGAAGATGTTTGTCACTGCCAGGAGCCTCAAGCTGGAAGCTGGAGGCTCTCTGGCTAGTTCGCGTCGTCGCCCAGCCCCATCTTTCGCATGAGTTGGAGCGTCTGGTTGAGCCGCTTGAAATCGGAATCATCCAGCGCGATGAAACGAAAAGGGTAAAGATTGCTGCCGCTCTTCTGCGGCTTCATGAACTCCACCAGCCCTTTCACAGGACCGTTGGTGGTCTTGATGTGGACTTCTCCCAGACTTCCGGCGGTGACACTGCCCTGAAATGCAGCCAGGCCTCCGGTCAAAGATAGTCTTTGCAGGACTGCTGTAACCAGCTTGCCCCCAATGTTGATCTTAATTGCTTCGTCATTTGGAACCCGGACTCGAGGAGAACGTTTGCGGCTGTTCGACTGAGGAAAGTGAGGCATGGGAATGCCATCATCACATCCGGAAGCGCAGCCCAGAAGATTACTGAAGCCTTTGGCCGGAATTGACGCGAGAGCGACCCTTCAGCGTTGCCGAAAATGTGTTAAGTGCTCATGCTTGATTTCGGCGCTGGCTCGTAGCGACCGCACGCACCCTCAGCGAGGCGTTGATTAGGCTAAAATGTCGTCCTGATGCCGGTGCAGGCTGTCCAGCATGTGAGGCGGTTGCGGGGCGGGGCCCAGGCGCAGCTGATGCGCGCCTCTGACGGTCACTTTTACGTAGTCAAATTCCAGAACAATCCACAGCACCTGCGCGTGCTTACCAATGAATGGCTGGCCACGCGCTTGGCGGAGCGTATCGGATTGCCGGTGCCCCAGACCGAAATCGTTGACGTAGACGCGTGGCTCATTGAAAACTCGCCCGATCTCCGTATGGAGCTTGCTGGCCGGAGCGTGCGGTGCTCCGCGGGACTCCAGTTGGGAGCGCGGTTCGTGTGCGATCCCGCGGAAGGCCAGATTTTCGATTACCTGCCGGAATCAATGCTCCATAAAGTGAAGAATCTCGACGCATTTGCTGGGATGCTGGTGCTGGATAAATGGCTCGGCAATGCCAACGGAAGGCAAGCAGTGTTCTGGAAGAAAGGTCGCGAGTGGAAGTACACGGCCACCTTCATCGATCAGGGTTACTGCTTCAACGCCGGAGAATGGGACTTCCCGGACTCAGCCCTGCGTGGCGTATACGCGCGCAACGCGGTTTACGAGCAGGTGCGTGGCTGGGAGTCGTTCGAACCCTGGCTCGCACGCGTCGAAAGCGTTGAGCCGCTCGCCGTACGTGAAGTCGCTGCCGACATTCCGCCGGAATGGATCGGCAATGACTGGCATGATCTGGAAACGCTGGTTGAAGAGATCATCGCCCGCCGCAGCAAGGTGCGCGAGCTGATTACTGCGTTTCGTAATTCGTCACGGCAACCATTTCCCGCATGGCAGGATTCGCAACCCGCCGAACGACCTGAAGAACACCCGAAAACAGAACTTCGAGCCTCCTCGGAGGGAGCACCATGAACCTCCCCGCCCAACACTGCCAGTTTTTCCTGCTTCGCTATGTCCCTGACGCGGTGAAGAACGAATTCGTCAACATTGGCCTGGTACTACTGCCTGAAGCCGGCGAGCCCGAACTCCGCTTCACCCGCGACTGGGACCGCGTGCGCTGCCTTGATCCTCAGGCCGATTCGGAAATCCTTGAAGCGCTGGAAGACGACCTTCGCCGTGAACTGCGCCGTGGCAACGCTGATCGCGACGCCGTCCTCCGCCGCATGCAGGATTCTTTCTCGAACGCGCTGCAACCAACCCCGCTTCAGGCCTGCCTGGCCCAATCACCAGCCAAAGAAGCTGACGCGCTGGCGAAGATGTACCTGGAACGGCAGCGCGTGCGTGTGCAGCGTGAAGTAAGCAACCGGCAGGCAATCCGCAATCGCATGCAGCAGGAATTTGAGCGGGCAGGTGTTTGGCCGCTGATGAACAAGAACATTGCCGCAGCGAGATATACCCGACCCGGCGATCCGCTGAAGCTGGACTGCGGGTATTCAAGCAATGGCACCGTCAAGCTCTTTCACGCGCTCTCGCTTGAAAGCCATCCCAACTCGGCCAAGCTGCTGGGCTTCAGCTATCCGCGGATTGCGGAAGGAATCCGTAGGCTAGAGAATCGCGCGGCTGAGCTGGCAGCTGTGATCGAAGACGATCTGTCGGCTGATAACGCCGAGGTCTCATTCGCGTTAGAGACCCTGGAACAGCAGCACATCAGGACCATCCGCTTGCATGAGATGCCAGGCATCGCCCTGATCGCAGCGCGCGAATTAGGTTTGGCCTAAACCAAAAAGCCCCGCTCGCGGCGGGGCTTTCATTTATTCGCGTGGAACTACTTCACGTTCAACGTGACATTCTTCTTGTGAATTTCCGGCTTCGGGCAGCCGACCACTTTCGGTTCCAGACTGTGGTTCCAGTCGAAAGATTTGTACGGCTCAGCTTCCACGATCTTGGTCCTCATGCCGTCCAGCACGGTCGGGAATTGTTGATGGCCGAGGCTCTGGTCCACGCTGATGATGATGGCCGGCTCGCCGGGGTTATCGTCACTCATGGCCACACCAACGCCGAAAACGCCCTGCTCGCCCAGCATGGTTTCAACGTACTTGTCTTTCAGGGCCATTCCCCGGTCAAAATCCGCCTTGCTAAGGGTGAGCTTCGTGCCGTCAGGATTGTCGCGAATCACGCGCGTACGCACACCCTGGATGGTCGCGGGCAGCGCCATCTTTGAACTGCTATCCACGTAAACCAACACTGCGCTTTCATTGGGATTGTCGGCACTGTGGCCTATCTCGACGCGGCTGATACTGGGATCACTCAGCTGAGTCATCGCGGCCTCACGCGCGCCTCGTGCCCGCTCAACTTCTGTCGCGCCAAGCGTGCTCACGTCATTAGCCGGACTTGCCGCACCGGGGGCCATGGGCACGCAGCTCACGGCGTGGTCGGCTCCGCCCACGATGGCTGGTGTCCCTTCTGCCGTGGTCAACGCCGTGAAGACGTCACCGATCGGGTGCGCGGTGGTGCTGGTCGTGTCACCCCCGTAGAGCAGACCTACAGCTCGAGATGTTGCGGCATCCACGACCAGAGAACCCGAATCACCTGAATTGCTGAAAGAGGCTCCATTGATAATTAACTGGTTCGTGAATGTGGAGGTAAACGCCGTCACGTTGCTTCCGCAGGTGGTCTCATACTTAATCTGAACGCTCTGGATCGAACTCAGCGTTGCACAGGTAAGGCCCGTGGTTCGGCCGACTTTGGCGAGGTTTGTACCTATAGGAGGTATGCCATTAAACGCCGTTACCGAGGGTGGCGCCGCGCCCACGCTGGTCGTGCCCGGCGTGCCCAGATCAAGGATTGCGCCTGAAGTATCTACCGTCCCGGCGACAATCAATCCCAGTGCCGCGTCCACATTCTTGAATCCTGCTGACGCAGAGTTGACCGGTGTGAACGTATTCAGCGTTGCAACCTGGAACCCGCTTCTGCAGTTATTATCAACCAGGCCCGGCTGTGTTATCGGATCCCCGGCTGTTCCTCGATCGGATTCTGCCAATACGTGATTGTTGCTGAGGACGTAGAAATTCGCTCCGCGCTTCACCAATGCGCCCAGGGTCCCCGAACAACAGGTGATCGTGTTATTAGTATTGTTTACAGTCGAGTCCTTCGAGTTGCCGCCGCTCGTGCCCAGTTTGATGGGAGCAGCCTGTGACGACTTGGTGCCCGACGGGAAGCCCACGCTGACGCTCGCGCTGCCCACCTGCGCGGCGTTCGATTGCAAGGTCGCCGTCACGCTCACTGGGTTTGTCGCGGGGAAGGAGTTCGGGGCGGTGTACAAACCTGCTGCGCTGATCGTTCCAACCGTCGCATTGCCACCCTGCACTCCGCCGACGCTCCACGTTACGGTCGCCGGAGTTTGTGATCCAGGAATACCGAATGCCGCGCTGAACTGCTGCTGGCCTCCGAGTTGTACCACCACCGAACTTGGAGTTATGGTCAACGCTGCCTGGGGTTGTGCAGGCGTGCTGGAACCACCGCCGCCGCAACCCGCCAAAGCAAGCACCAGAAAAGCCAGGGAGACGATAATGCTCCTGGCTGCAAATGACGATTTCATCGGAGATCTCTCCTCGGGCATCACCTGGCGACCCGAATCCTCAAATCTTCCCATGAGGGATACCGCTCTTTAGAGTATAGGTCCAGTTTGTCCTGGATAGGATTCAAGCTGCTGCTGGTTTGGTTATCCAGAGTTGTACAACCGGGGTAATAATTTACAGTTGCCGGGACAATTCTGGAGCGAGCGAAAAATAGAAAGGCAGGCGCTAAGGCCTGCCTGATAAAGCATTTGTGAATGGTTTAGGTTCAGCCGATATCTTCGTTGAACTTCTCCAGATACTCCCTTACCGCCACCATAAATTGATCGGCATCGGCCCCGTCAATGATGCGGTGATCGTAGCCGATACTCAATCGGATGATGTGGCGGATGGCGATCGAGTCGGTTCCGTCCTCGTCCGTGACCACCACCGGCTCCTTGAAGATGCCGCCCATGCCCAGGATCGCCACCTGGGGCTGTAGGATGATCGGCAGGCCGAACTGCGGCCCGAAGATTCCTGGATTGGTAATGGTTATCGTTCCGCCTTGGACGTCGTCCGGCGTTAACTTTTTGGAGCGGGCCCGCTCGCCCAGGTCGCTGATGGCGCGCTGCAGTCCCACAAAGCTGAGATTCTCTGCTCCTTTAACTACCGGAACGATCAATCCCCAGTCGAGGGCCACGGCAATGCCGATATTCACGTTCTTGTGATACTGGATGGCGTCGCCCACTACGGAGGCGTTCATCACCGGCTTCACGCGAATTCCGTGCAGCATCGCTTTGGCGATGAAAGGCATAAATGTCAGCTTGACGCCATTGCGCGCCTCCCAGGCCTTGCGATTCTTCTCGCGGAACTTGGCGATGCGCGTCATATCTACCTTGAAGACGGAATGAACGTGCGCGCTGGTGCGCTTTGATTCCACCATGCGCTCAGCAATCTTCTTGCGCATCGGCGTCATCGGCACCATGTCGCCTGTGAGTTCCTGGAACTGAACGCTGGGCGCCGCTGCGCGCTGTGGCTGGGGCTGGCCCGGTTGGGCTGGAGCCGCATATTGCTGCTGCGGAGCCGGAGCCTGTTGTGCAGACTGGGGCTGGGGCTGAGCGACGGCCGCCGGACGCGCCTGCGCCCCGCCGGGTCCATGCTGCTGGATGAAGCCGAGGATATCGTTCTTGCTGATGCGACCGCCAAGTCCCGTGCCGGGCACTCGGGTCAGGTCCACGTTGTTCTCACGGGCGATCTTGCGCACCAGTGGTGAAGAGCGGACGTGTTCCTCGGCGCCGCGCTGCGCGGCCGGGAAGTTCAGAACCTGCTCGCGTTGCTCTGCGCCGGCCTGCTGTTGTGGCGCGACGGGTTGAGCGGAAGCAGCTTGAGGTTGCGCAGCGGGAGCTTTCGGCTGTGCAGGAGCAGCAGCGGCCGGAGCGCCTGCTCCGCCAATCACGGCGACCACGGTGTTGACCTGAACTGTGGTGCCTTCCTTTACCTTGACCTCGCGCAGTACGCCGGTAGCAGGAGCAGGAATCTCAGCGTCTACCTTGTCCGTTGAGATTTCAAACAGTGGCTCGTCGCGCGTGACTTTGTCGCCCTGCTTCTTGAGCCACTTGGTCAGCGTCCCTTCAAAGATGGACTCGCCCATCTGCGGCATGAGAACATCTGTTCCCGCACCACCCTGGCCTGCGCCGTCCCCGGCAGAAGCTGCGGGTGCAGCCGGCTGTTGCGCCGCCTGTGGCGGAGGAGCCTGTTGAGCCTGGGGCTGAGGAGGAGTTGCCTGCTGCGCGGGAGCTGTGGGTGCCGCTTGCTGCTGAGCAGCTGGCTGGGCTCCCGTCGAAGCCGCCGCGCCTTCCGCATCGATCACGCCTACCACGGTATTCACCTGCACGGTCGCGCCGGGCTGGACTTTAATCTCCTTCAGCACGCCGCTGGCGGGCGCGGGGATCTCGGCATCAACCTTGTCCGTGGAGATTTCAAACAGGGGTTCATCGCGCGTGACCTTCTCACCGGGCTTTTTCAGCCACTTGGTTACGGTGCCTTCAAAAATCGATTCGCCCATCTGGGGCATCAGCACATCAGTTGGCATGGGTTCCTTCCACAGGTCTCAATCGGCTGGTTAGAGCAACCAGAAATTATAAATGAGTGCGGCGAAGTGATGCGCAGCAGCACAGGAGATGTGCCAGGTCTGGAGCACGTCTGCGATTTTAGTCCCGAGCGAAGCCGGGCGTGGTTCCAACTCGAGAACCCTGGGTCATCATCCTGGTTCTTCCGGAAGTCACAAAGATGGTAGGGGCTCGCTCGCTGCCCTCGGGATGTGAGAAGAAACTACCGGCCAGTCAACCACTCATATTGCTCTTTGCTCAGCGGAACCACGGAAAGCCTCCCCTGCTTCAACAGCGGCGATGTCCCAAACAACTCGCTGGCCTTGATCTCCGCCAGTTGCACCGGATGGGAAATCAGGTGTCCGGCTTTGATCTTCACCTGGGGGTTCTTCGCGTCGCTCGCGTCCACTGACTCCACTGTTGCCGTGCCGACAGCTTTGCGCTCGTCGCCGGTGTGATAGATCACCAGCTTGTCGCCCTTGTTCATGCCGCGCATGTTCTTGAGCGCCACCGGATTGCTGACGCCATCCCAGATGGTGGCGCCTTCTTTCTGCAGTTCAGCAAAGCCGTATACGGAGGGTTCAGTTTTGAGTAAGTAGTACACACAAGCTCCTAGCTGCTAGCCACTAGCTGCCAGCGAAAAAACCAGATTTTACAATGCTACCCTCATCCACCGGGACCACAAACAACCAGAGATTGGACGTGCCCAAAGCTAGAAGCTAGCAGCTAGTAGCTATGGAGCTTCCGTGCTTCCCGCACCACATCCTCCACCTTCGGCAGGAAATAATGCTCCAGCGGCGGCGAGAAAGGAACCGGCGTATCGAGCGACGTGATACGCACGATTGGCCCGTCGAGATCATCGAATGCCTCTTCGTTGATGATGGCTGCAATCTCGCCGGCCAGGCCTCCCGTGCGCGTGTCTTCGTGCAGCAGGATAACCTTATTGGTCTTCTTCACCGTTTGGGCGATGGCCTCGCGATCGAGCGGCGAGAGCGTCCGCAGGTCAAGAATCTCCACTTCAATCCCTTCTTTGGCCAGGATATCGGCGGCTTCCTGCGCAGTGTGGACCATCGCTGCATAAGTAATGATGCTCAGATCGCGGCCCTCGCGATGCATCCGCGCCTTGCCAATCGGGACCACGTGCCCGTTCTCCGGCACGTCTTCCTTGATGCGGCGATAAAGAAATTTGTGTTCCAGGAAGAGCACGGGATTATTGTCGCGAATGGCAGACTTGATCAGCCCCTTGGCGTCACTCGGCGTAGCCGGCGCGACCACTTTCATTCCCGGCGTGTGCACGAAGTACATTTCCGGGTTCTGCGAGTGGAACGGCCCGCCATGCACTCCGCCGCCCGCAGGGCCGCGCAGCACCAGCGGCGCCGGCGCCCCCCAGCGATAATGAGACTTGGCCACCATGTTCACGATCTGATTGAACGCGCAGCCGATGAAGTCCATGAACTGGAACTCCGCCACCGGACGCAAGCCCGTGAGCGCCGCGCCAAACGCCGCTCCAACAATCGCCGATTCGGCAATGGGAGTGTCAATGACCCGCTGCGGTCCAAAGTGGTGGACAAAACCGTCAGTCACTTTGAACGCACCGCCGTAGATACCGATGTCTTCGCCAATACAGAAGACGCTGGGGTCGGACTCCATCTCTTCCCAGAGTCCCTGCCGGATTGCTTCGAGATACGTTGCTTCAGCCATTTGAAACCTGTTTTGCCGCTGATTTACGCTGATGAACGCAGATAAGGCACAAATTCAAATAATCAGCGCTCATCTTCGGAAATCTGCGGCGAATTATTTGAAGTGTATCGCCGCCTCGCTTGCCTTCAGCTTGCCCTCACCGCGCGCCTTCTTAGGCATGCCGTACTTCGGCTTGATCTCATGGCAGCCGTCGCAGTACACGCCTTCGGCCGCGGTGTGCGGCTCGGGCATGGGAGAGTTCACGGCAAATTCGCGGTCAGCGTCCAGCTCTTTTTCGACTTCATCGATCAGCTTTTGGTTCTGCTCCGGCGTGAGCCATTTTCTTTCCAGCAGATACTTTTCAAATCGATCGATGCAGTCGCGCTTGCGCCAGAACTCATGCATCTCTTTGGGCACGTACGCTGCCGCATCGTGGATAGCGTGACCTTTCATGCGCATCAGCTTGGCCTCGATCAGCGTCGGCCCTTCGCCGCGATGCGCCCGCTGCACGGCTTCATACGTCGCGTCGTAGACCTGGCATGCGTCGGTGCCGTCAATGATGACGCCGGGCATGCCGTACCCGACAGCACGGTTGGCGAGATCTTTCACGCCGACCTGATACTCCGTGGGCGTGGAGTACGCCCAGAGGTTGCTCTCCACGATCAGCACCAGCCCCAGCTTGCGTACTGCGGCAAAGTTGATGCCTTCATAACTCACGCCGGTTGACTGGCCGCCATCGCCGATCCAGGTGAGACACGCAAGCTCTTTGCCTTGCAGCCGCGCACCGAGAGAAACGCCGGCCATCACGGGGAGCAGGTCGCCGAGCATGGAGATCGGTGAGACCATGTGGCGTTTCTCGATGTCGCCATAATGCGAGGTTCCGTCTTTGCCATGCGTCGGCGAGCCCGATTTGGCCATGTACTGCATCATGATGTCGCGGGCGTGAAAGCCGCGCACCAGCTGCGCGCCCTGGTTGCGGATCATCGGAGCAAACCAGTCATCCGGTCCCAGCGCATACGCCGACGCACAGGAGCATGCCTCCTGTCCCAGCCCGAAGTAAACGCCGCCGACAACTTTGCTCTGCTTGTAGAGATTCTCCAGCGCCACTTCCATACGCCGGTTCATCACCATCCAGCGGTAGAGCTCCACATGCTGGTCAGGTGAGAGGTACTTTGACGGCCGGATCGGCGGCACTGCCGTGTCCAGCTTGCCTCGAATTTCGTAGTGCACTTCCCGGCCGGCTGTGACCTCAATGACTTCGAACTCGGGCTGCTCCAGCCGCCAGTCCGGGATGCCGTACTGGTTTAGCTGAATTGCAGGAACTTTCGTTGCTGAAGCGCTCTGGGGAGATGATGCTGATTTCTTCGCTGCGGCGCCATTGCGACCGTTTGCCGTCGCAGCCGCCTGCTGCGTTTTCTTGCCGCTCGATTTTGCTGGTTTGGACTTCGTGGCCATAAACGAATTTCTAGTTTACTACTCGACCAGAACTCTCACCACGGAGACGCGGAGGCACGGGAAGAAAGTATGTTAGCCGCAGATGTGCGCTGATCGACGCAGATCATTTATTGAAGCTGCTCTTCACTCCGTCCAAAGTGAATCACCGGCCGCATCCTGGTTTTTCCCTACATCGGCATCGCCGCGGTGGGTGTTAAGCCACACTCTGCTCCCGCTTCGCCCTCCTGGCTTCGCATTCTTTCCGGATACGCTCGTACCGCTTCTCCAGTTGGTCCAGCTCTTCATCGGACAATTTCTGGATGTCGATCAGGTCGTCGTTCGCGGGATGATGCGAGCGAATGAGCTCATCCAGCTTAAGGTGAAGCGCCTTGGCATCCCGGTTCTGCGTGTTCTGGATGAGGAAGACTACAAGAAAGGTAATGATCGTAGTCGCCGTATTGATGACCAACTGCCAGGTGTCAGAGTAGTGGAAGAACGGTCCGCTCACAGCCCAGCCAACCAGCATGACCACAGCAAGGAAGAACATCTGCGGATGCCCAACCATCTGGGCTGTCTCGCTGGCAAAACGGCTGAACCAGAAATTCAGGCCTCCGGTGCGCTTGATCTCCTCGTGTGCTTGCGCGTACGGCGCGCGGTTCTTTGAAGATTTGTGAGACATGGGGCCCCTGTCCTTTACATCTGCCTACTTAGATGAAAAACACTGCACTGGCGTTGGGGCAAAGCAGCAATTAGCAGTTGGCACTTGGCAAATGGCGAATATCTTGAGGCGACATTTTGTAACCGAATGGTGCGACCAGGATCGGAAAAGGGCCTGTCAGGCGGCTAATTGCCAACTGCCAATTGCTCAATCACGCCAGAAAAATGTCCTCTTCCCCTGCCAGTTTCCGGATGTTCTCCGGCGCTCCCGCGGGTGTGTCCTGATTTTCAGGCTGCTCGTTTTCGGGAAAGCGGGAGAGTAACGCATCGAGTGAACTCAGCCAAAGCGTCTGCGATTCAAACACGCGACCGAAATGGCGCGATGCAAGCTCCGCCACCTGCTCGAGAGGCGGTACAGGCCGGCCGCGGCCAACGAATGTCTGCTGCATCTCTTCCGCCACCGACGTCACCGGCTTATCGGAGATGCCGCATGGCACGATGAGTTTGAAGTAATCAAGGTTGGTTGCCACGTTCAGGGCGAAGCCATGCGACGTGACGGCGCGGGAAATGTGTACGCCAATAGCGGCGATCTTGGCCGGCGTTTCGTTCTGCGTCCAGACTCCGGTGAGCCCGGGCACGCGCTGGCAAGGCACACCGAGATCACCGCAGGTGCGGATCAGCGCTTCTTCAATCTTGCGCACAAAGTCGACTGCGCCCACTCGGGGAGTGAAACCGCGCAGGTCAAAGATCGGATAACCCACCAGTTGCCCCGGTCCGTGGAACGTCACGTCGCCACCGCGATCGGTGTCGAACAATTCAATGCCCTGGCTGGCCAGGAAGTCGCGTGACGCGATGATGTTCTGCATTCCGGCATTGCGGCCCAAGGTGATCACCGGCGAATGCTCCAGCAGCAGGAGCGTGTGGCCGATCCGGCCTTGCTTCACCAGGTGTACGACGGTCTGCTGCAGCTCCAGCCCGGTCGAGTAGTCCACCCGGCCGAGAAAAACTACATTGATAATCCTTGTGCTCACTTCGTTTATTTTATCGCTTCGCTGGAACCCGCTGGAGAGCGTAGTTTTCCCCTAAGGCGATCAGGCTCCTGTGCAGCGGCCTCGGCGCGCAAGTCGGCATTCACTACTTCTTCAATTCAGCAAGTTTCTCCAATGTAGGCGCACTCGCCGGCAACTCATAATTCCGCATTACGGGCACGAACATGGCGAAGAATGCGACCAGCAGGAGCGTGACTGCTCCTCCGCTGGTGATAGAGATCATGGTTCCCAGCGCGGCCGATCCGAACAGTGATGCCGTGAATCCGGCTTCCATTTCGCCCAGCTGAGGTCCACCGATGAAGAACACCATGTTGAAGGCCGTGATGCGCCCGCGGAGTTCATCGGGTGTAAGGATCTGCCGCGCGGTGGAGCGGATCACGGTGGAGAACAGGTCGGCCGCTCCCGTTGCGGCGAGCGCAAACAGCGTCAGATAGAAATCGTGAGAGATCCCGTAAACCACCGTAGCTGCGCCGTATGCCGCGACTGCCCACAAGAGAACCGGGCCCTGACGTCGCGGCAGCGGATACACCGCAGTGACCATTGAAGCCAGAAGCGCACCGGCTCCCGTAGCCGACCGGAGCCAGCCATAACCCTGCGCGCCGACGTGGAGGATCTGGTCGGCCACTACCGGCAGCAACGAGATAGCGCCGGAAAAAAGTGTTGCGAAGAAGTCCAGCACCATGGTCCAGAGAATTACCTTGGCGCTCAGCATGAACCTGAAACCGATTTTTAGCGAGGCGAGCCACCCTTCGCGCTGGGCGCCCGCTGTCGGTTCGGGCCGCCCAGATGCACGCAGCAGAGCCAGGGCAAGCATCACCGCCAGGAATGAGGCTGAGTTGGCAAAGTAAATTGACCCCAAAACACGGGTGCTGTGCGTGCCGGCTCCGCCCGAACTTGCAATGATCAATCCAGCCAGCGACGGTCCGGTGATCATGGCAACGTGCATGAACGTCAGATTCATCGTCAGCGCGCCCTGGAGATCTTCGATTGGCACCAGGCGAGGAACCAGCGCCTGACGCGCCGGAGCGTCAAACGCGTTGGCCGCAGCGGTCAGGGCGGTAAGGACATAGACGAGCCATACTCTGTCTCGCCCAAAGAATGTGGCGAGGCCCAGCAGCAGGGCGATGATCGCCATGACGCCCTGGGTGGTGAACTGCACCCACTTGCGATCGTGGCGGTCAGCCACCACACCGCCCCACATGGAAAAGAAAATGATCGGCAGCACGCGAACCAGACCCAGCGAGCCCAGCGCCAGAGGCGACCGCGTGAGCACGTAGATGTGCCAGTCAATGCCCACGTTCTGCATTTGCGTGCCGATGATCGAGATGAGCGTTGCTGATCCCAGCAGCCGGAAGTCCCGGTGCTGTAAAGCGCGAAATGCCCGCCGCGGCGGAGGGGAGGCCATGGTTACCACTAGATAGGATAAAGGCAGCTTCGACCGTTGGAGCGGGCTGCAGTTGATCCTTGAATCGTGAAAGAGCCGGGCACAACTGGGTGGGATAGGAGTTTCATCCAAGAACTGGAGCTTGCGAGGTTACTAAATGGCGACGAGACCTTCTGATCCATCTCCCGCAGTTGAAAACGATGCACAACAGCCGTCGAGTGCTTTTGACGAGAAGCTGCAAAAGGCAGTTGATAAGGCTTTGTACGCCGGCGGCAGCCCGGTTGCACAAAAGCTCAGGAATTTCCTGAATGGCACCTGGATTGGAGAGCCGCTTCACGTAATACTCACGGACATCCCGATTGGCGCCTGGACCGTGGCCATGGTTTTCGACGGACTGGATTCGGCGTCGGAACGCCGTGAGTTCGCCGTCGCGGCGGATGCATCACTCGCAATTGGGCTGGTGGGTGCTGCGGGAGTGGCCGTAGCCGGTGTCGTCGATTGGTCAGACGTTAATCCTCCGGCAAGGCGACTCGGATTTCTTCATGGCGCACTCAACCTCGCCAGTACCGCACTTTTTGCCACATCGCTGCTCCTGCGGCGGAAGAATTCGCGGACGCAGGGGCGACTCCTTTCCACGCTGGGCTACGGAGTAATGACCATCTCAGCGCACCTTGGCGGCAAGATGGTGTACGAGCATCGAGTCGGAGTTGATCGGACGTCCGGACAGGTCTTTCCCGAAGAGTTCACAGCTGTTATACCGGAACGCGACCTCCCAGAGTCGAAGCCGGCTCGCGCCGACTACCAGGGGACTCCTATTTTGCTGGTCCGTAAGGGTGACCGGATTTTTGCGCTCGCGGAGACCTGTTCTCATTTCAGCGGGCCACTCTCGGAAGGCAAGCTGGAGGGCGATAGCATCGTCTGCCCATATCATGCATCGCGCTTTTCACTCTCAGATGGCCGTGTGATCAACGGACCTGCCGTGCATCCACAACCGTGCCTGGAAGCAAGAGTAAGAGATGGACAGGTAGAGGTGCGCAAACGGTAGTTGTCGGCGTCTCGTTCCCAATCCCTTCGCGGACCATATATTTCAGTTTTCCCTGAAGTATGCACGCTCGCGCGGCGTTATGCTTGCGATATGAATGACAAGTTTCCTATCGCTTCTACCGCCGCCCTCATTGCGGAGCCAGCCCGTTCTGCGATGCTGCTAACTCTGCTCGGCGGGCGAGCTTTGGCAGCGGGTGAGCTGGCGCGTGCAGCCAACGTGTCTGCACAATCCGCCAGCATGCATCTCAGCCAGCTCCTTCAGGGCGGTCTGGTTGAGGTGGCCCAGGATGGACGGCATCGTTACTACCGCATTGCATCTCCGGAAGTTGCGCACGCGATTGAGGCGCTCGGTGTGATTTCAACGCGGCCACGGCCATATCACCTGCCCGCGAAAAACGAAGCCATCCGTTATGCCCGCACCTGTTATGACCATCTGGCGGGAGAACTTGCCGTAAAGCTGACTGACGCATTCGTGCGCAAGCGCCTGCTCGTGCCACGGGGAGAGCGCGATTACGAAATCACGGTACGCGGGGAAGAGTTACTTGCCGAGTGGCGAATTGATATTGAGGGACTACGGCGAATGCGACGGAGCTTTGCCCATCGCTGCCTGGACTGGACCGAGCGACGCGACCATTTAGCCGGCGCTGTTGGTGCGGCTGTCTGCCAGAAGCTGCTCGATTCTCGCTGGATTATCCGCGAACGCAACAGCCGCGCGGTGCAGGTAACTTCCACCGGACGACGGAACCTGGAGGCGTTGATCGCCTCGAACTGATGCTTCACGTGCGATTGAACAATTTCTTGACATGTCCACGTATTGTGAAGCAAGCCGAAAAGAAAATCTGGAGGAATGCATGAAGGATCTTGCTATTGACCTTCCTGACAGGCCCGGAGCGCTGGCCGAAATGGGAGAAGTCCTCGGTCGCGCCGGCGTAAGCGTTGAAGGCGGCGGCGCGTGGGTGGTGAATGGAAGGGGCGTGGCCCATTTTCTGGTTCAGGACGCATCCGCCGCACGAAGCGCTCTTGAAAGCACGGGCATCACGGTGGTACGAGAGAACGACGTTCTGGTTCAGCGGTTACGGCAGGATGAGCCCGGACAGCTGGGAAAGATCTCGCGTCTCATGGCCGAAGCCGGCGTGAACATCGAGGTGCTGTATAGCGACCACGCCAACCAGTTGATCCTGGTAGTCGACAACCTGGAGGCAGGGCGCAAAGTCTCCGAGGCCTGGACGCAAAATCAGTTCGCCGGAGCGAAGCCGTGAAGCAGCACAAATATGAGGTTGCAGTCGTCTGGACGGGCAACGCGGGATCGGGTACAGCAGCATATACCAGCTACCGACGCGATCATGAGATCTCCGGCAGTGGCAAACAGGTGATACCAGGTTCTAGCGACCCTGCTTTTCGCGGTGATCCAACGCGATACAACCCTGAGGAACTTCTGGTTGCCAGCCTTTCGTCGTGCCACATGTTGTGGTACCTGCATCTGTGTGCGGCAAACAAGATCAGCGTCTTGCAATACAGCGACAACGCCACCGGGTGGATGGAGGAGCGCGCGGATGGCTGTGGAGCTTTTGTCAGCGTCGTGTTGCGGCCTCGCGTGACGATTCGCAGAGGCGATGATCAGACAAGGGCGGTCGAACTACACCATGAGGCTCACCGCATGTGCTTCATCGCCAATTCCGTCAATTTTCCGGTGAAGGCCGAGCCTGAGGTGCGGGAGATGGTGTGAATGCGAGTTGCCGGAGCGCGGAAGGCGACAGTGCGAAGTGTTTGACACTCTGCGGATAAGGCCCGTAGAATCAATATTGCTGCGCGAGATGTTCGCTCGTGCAGCCTTCTTTTTGTCCCGGTTCCCCTCCCGGATATGGCGGTGTAGCTCAGGTGGTTAGAGCGACGGTCTCATAATCCGTAGGTCGTAGGTTCGAGTCCTACCGCCGCCACCAGTTCAAGTCCGATTAACTCCTTGCGTCGCTCAAGCGACGGTCTCGGCTTTTATTCGACGGGACAGCAGAGCTGTCCCTGGGCCGTAGGTCGTAGGTTCGAGTCCTACCGCCACCACCAGTTTCAAGTCCGATTAACTCCTTGCGTCGCTCGAGCGACGGTCTCGGCTTTTATTCGACGGGACAGCAGAGCTGTCCCTGGGCCGCAGGTCGCAGGTTCGAGTCCTACCGCCGCCACCAGATTCCGTTCAACAAGACATAAATAAGCCGCGAGGTCGGCTTGCGTGCCGAGCGGCTTGCAAACGAGCCTAAACGGACTCAGGATCCACGTTTCCCCCGAGCGGTTTGGAGCGAAGCGCCAGAATTCACGAGACAACTCCGCCCAGAGAACAAACCTCTATCCTTGTAGCTCGCGTATTCTCCTGGAGAGACGCTCGCGAGCGGCCTGCCAAAAATCCGAACCCCTGGTAGGCCCAAGATGAAAAGGACCCTGCTTTTCGTTTTCTTTTTTTTGACCGCGACTGTCTTTTTGAACCGTTCACCTGAATCTCTTGCAACTCCGGCCGAGATCTCAGCGCCTGCTCGCAGCGTACCACTGCCGCATCAGGGATTGCTTTTGAACGTTGCCACGTTGTCGATCCAGCAAAGGATCAATCTGGCCTGCAACGGCACGAACCCTGCTACTGCCTGGATGCCTCTTGGCATAACGAACAACATTCCTGCGCTACATGTACCTTCGAACTGCATTGTTGCGTGTCCCAGTAAGAGGCAGTGCCGGCTGAATGCGGCAGCCAATCTCGGCACGGACTTTGTCATCATTAAGGGCAAGGCGAACGTGGCGCTTTGGGGACTGGTACTGGACGGCAACGCAGCCCACCAAACCAAAGGCAGCTGTATCCATGTGGTGTCTTCCAATAACGTTCGCGTGGATTCGAGTGAGATTACGAACTGCCGGAACCATGGGGTATGGTTCGATGGCGTAAGCGATCTGGTTGTTGCCGTCCGGAACTTCATCCATGGCACACAGGCAGGCAGCGGCATTCTTGCGGGCAATACGCCAGTGAGCCAGGGCGGCGCGAATACGCAGATCACTAACTTCCATTTCAACAGCAACCAGATCCGTGATATTCGCGGGATGGCAGACGGCATCTTCACGCTTGGCAATCAAGGTTCTGGCTATGGCACGGGCAAAGGAGAGATTGTGGGCAACACGATTGGCCCCAATATCGCCGACACGGGGATAGAAATCGGAGTGGCCTCTCACGACGTCACCGTCACAGGTAACGCCATCAATATGGCTGGCGGTTCAAAGGGAGGCGTGGGCCTGTCTGTGCGCTCCGCTTCGAAGGTCGCGGCTACTTTCAACAAGATCAAAGGGTCATCGGTTATTCCGTTGCAGGTCTGCCTGCTTGCCTGGAATAATGCCGGCAAAGATCCCACGACGGTGCTGAACCTGACGATGGACCACAACACAGCAACGGGATGCACCCATGCGAATACCGGACCCTCCACCCAGGGATTTGACCTGCAGCTGAACCTGGGGAAAGCGGGCATCTCCGGCGCTGGTGATCACATGAAGCTCACCAATACGCTCACAGATGGCGGTCCAAAGCACTATAACTACCTGACCTTTCCCAAAGACTTTTATCGTTGCGTGAATGACGATGGCGGCTTCTGTTCAGCTACGGCGGTAACGGTCGCTTTGCCCCAGAAGCCGCGATAACACTGCAACTGCGCCAACCTGAGCTTGCGATCAGCACGGTCTGCCTGATAATGGAAATGAAAGTCTTGTTCCATGCCGAAGAGACCTCGCGATCGCAAGCACAAGGCCCGAGCAAACCACACTCCTTCCGGTGATCGCCGCTCCGGCAAGGCGCGTTTTTCGCGTGAGGTCAGCGTGCTTTATGAGGACCAGGCGGTTATTGTCCTCAATAAACCACCAGGACTGCTGGCGGTGCCGATCAAAGGCGCGAGTGTTCCTTCCGCGCTCTCCATCGTTTCTGATGCGCTCAAAAATAACCGCGACCATGCACTCGTGGTCCACCGCATTGACCGCTTTGCTTCGGGGATCCTGCTGTTCGCCAAAACGCGGCAGGATCGTCAAGTCCTGGTGGACGAGTTTCTTGCCCATACTCCCTTGCGGCAATATCTGGCGGTCGTCCGCGGGCGGCTGCAGAATCAGGGCGGGACTCTGGTGCACTTCTTCCGAAAGGATGGCATGTTCCAGCAGCAGAGTACTGCACGAGACCGGGACGCCACACGCGCCGAGCTTTACTACTCGGTGGAACGCGAGTTTGCTGATGCGTCGGTGGTACGGGTTGAGCTGGTGACCGGACTTCAGAACCAGATTCGCGCGCAGTTCGCGGCCATTGGCCATCCACTCATCGGCGATCGCAAGTACAGCCGTGCGGAAGCTGAAGAGAAGCTGATTGACCGCGTGGCTTTGCATGCAGCGCGGCTTGAGTTCGAACACCCACGAACGGGCCGGCTGATCACCGTCGATTGCCCGCCGCCACAGGATTTTGAGCGGCTGCTGCGGGCGCTGCCGCAAGCCAAGCGACATGGTTGATGTCAGTACTCGTTCAGTGGCCAAATCAGAGACAATAAATTCATGAACGGTGTTCGCATGGACAAATGGCTGTGGGCGGCGCGTTTCTTCAAGACGCGATCCATGGCAGCGCGTGCTTGCGAACTGGGCCGGATAGAAATCGGTGGCCAGCCGGCCAAGCAGGCACGAGAAGTCCGCGCCGGCGATATGTTGCAGGTCAGGACGGAAGGCGGCGAGTTCCAGGTGGAAGTGCTTGCGGTAAGCGAGATCCGCGGGCCGGCTGCGGTGGCGCAGACTCTCTATCGCGAAACCGAAGAAAGCCGCGAAGCGAGGTTGAAGGCTGCCGCCGAACGCAAAGCGATGATGAATTACAGTCCCGCGCCCGAAGGCCGTCCCACCAAGCGCGACCGCCGAAGAATCATCCAGTTCCGGGGCAGGCACAAATAAGTGCCGTTTCGCGTTTGATCATTATGTTGCTGGCATCGCCGCGGAGATCCGGTCAGCCACCTTTACAGCTTCGACGGCTGGCTTTACATCGTGAACACGGACAATGTGGGCGCCCTGCAGCACGGACGCGACCACAGTAGCCACCGTTCCAAAGAGCCGCTCCTGTGCTGGAGCATCTTTTCCGTCGCGCCCAAGAGTATGGCCGATAAATGACTTCCGGGAAGTGCCGGAGAGCAGCGGGAACGCGAGTTCCTGCAATTCAGAAAATCGCCCGAGCAGGGGATAGTTCTCGTCAAAGCGCTTGCCGAAGCCGAAACCGGGGTCTAGAACCAGGCGCTCATGTCCGATTCCGGCAGAGACTGCATCGGCGGCCCAATCGCGTAATTCGTCGCTGACCTCCTTCACGATGTCCTCAGGCGGCGGCAGGGTTCTCCATTGTTGGGGGAGGCCGCGCGTGTGCATCAGGATTATGCCGCACGCGCGCTGGGCGAGAGCCGGCTTCATCTGCTTGTCCCAGCGAAGGGCACTCACGTCATTGACAATCTCCACTCCTGACTTAAGAGCTGCGAGTGCAACCTCGGCCTTATAGGTATCAACGGAGATCACAGTAGTGGGTCGTTCGCGGAGAACATCTTCGATGATTGGAAGCACGCGCTGCATCTCTTCGCCGGCGGAGATGCCGGAGTGCGCCACAGAGGCTCCGGGCCGGGTGGATTCGCCGCCGATGTCGAGGATATCCGCGCCTTCATCCAGCATTTGCAGAGCATGGGCGACGGCGTGATCGCGACGAAGAAAGGCACCGCCATCGAAAAATGAATCCGGGGTCACGTTAAGCACGCCCATGACGAGAGTTCGCTCGCCGAGCGTGAGCTCGCGACCGCGCAGCCGCCATTGATACCGAGTTCTCTGCATGACCGGGATTGTATAATCTCGCCTACTCTCTCATGCGGTCCAAATGTTCTTATCTCTTAGTTGTGGTGCTCCTTTGCGGGCAGATGGTCGCTGCTCCGCCCTCGGGTGCTGCCGCGCGAAAAAAGCCGGCCAAGCCGAAGCTAGCCGACCAGATCAATGCCCTGATTTCACAACCTCCGTATTCACGAGCGCACTGGGGAATTGACGCAGTTGACCTGACGACGGGCAAGGTGCTCTTTTCTAGCAACCCAGATCAGCTTTTTATCCCTGCCTCAAACGCTAAGCTCTTCACCACGGCTGCGGTGTTGGCGATCGCCGGGCCTGACTACCGCTTTCACACGACCATCGAAACCAGCGGCACAGTGGACGATCAGGGCAAACTGCACGGGGATCTTGTGATCGTCGGCCGCGGCGATCCCAACATCTCTGGCCGAATTGTGCCTTACCAGCTCAAAAGCGAGCGGGTTGCGCCGCATACCCAGATCCTAGAGCAACTCGCGGACATGGTTGCTGCGAAGGGCGTTAAGGCGGTAGATGGTGACGTGATTGGCGATGATACTTACTACTCGCCCGAGCGGTACGCGGAAGGCTGGGCTCAGGACGACCTGCAATGGATTGACGGGGCTCCAGTGACCGCGCTAGCTTTCAGTGACAATTCGCTGTTTATCCAGATCCAGTCGGGAGCGCAGCCGGGCGACAAAGCCGGGATCACCCTGGAAACGCCGGGGGAGTACTACCAGTTCGAGAACCGAATTGTGACCACCGCGGCAGGAGTGAAGGCAAAAGTAGGAATCCATCGTGAGCCGGGCTCGAAGACAGTTTATCTCTGGGGAACACTGCCGGTAGGAGCGCCGGTGATGAAAGAGGCGCTTGCGATTGAGGACCCGGCGGATTACACGGCGCAGCTTTTTCGCGGAATGCTGGAGCGGCATGGCATAGCTGTGAGCGGGAAGGCAAGGCCCCGGCATGGTGATATCGCGCAGTTCTATGATCAGCAGCCGCAGCAGCTTCCGGCGCCAGGGATTGACAATCCATCGGCTGCACCGTCGCAGCTAACGCCGTCCGGAATGGAAAGTCCAGGAACTCCGCCACAACAGTCGGGACGGGAAACAACGCAATCCAGCACTCCCGCACAGCCTGCGCCCAGCGCTGATGTGCCTGCGGCGACGAAGGTACTGGCGGAACACATATCGCTGCCACTGCTGGAAGACGTCCGCGTGACAAACAAGGTGAGCCAGAACCTGCATGCGGAAATGGCCTTGCGGCTGGTGGCTAAGCTTTCCGGACAGACGCCTTCGTTCGAAGGTGGCACAACGGCACTCAGACAGTTCCTGGTGTCAGCGGGGTTGAAGGATGACGAATTTGTCTTCCTGGACGGCTCCGGGCTTTCGCGACGCGATCTTGTAACCCCAGCTGCGGTGGTGCAACTGCTCCTCTACGCCAGCCGGCAACCCTGGGGCGACGCTTACAGGCAATCGCTGCCGGTGGGTGGCGTGGACGGCTCGCTCTCCGAGAGATTCCTAAACACACCGGCTGGCGGATTGGTGCACGCTAAGACAGGCACGCTGAGCCACGTGAATGCTCTCTCAGGTTATGGAGAAACGCGCAGCGGGCGGCCGTTCGTGTTCTCAATCTTCTGCAACAACCACAATGTTCCCAACGGGAAAACCCTAGGAACGATTGACGCCATCGTGCAGCTGCTGGTCTCGGAAGGTGATACCAAGGCGGCCAGACACGCGAAGCCCGCTCGAGCGCATTAAAACAACAGGAGCTTTTTCTTCTTCTTTTTTTCCGGGCTGGCCTCGGCTGTCTCGGTTTTCTTGTCCGCTTTCACGCAACGCAGGCTGCCGTTCAGGTTGGTGATGTCACCGCTGCATTGGCCGGCATTGTACAACTCGGTTTTAACCATCTTGCCCTTTGAATTCTTGCAACTGGCGGCCAGATTGTTTCCCAGTACGCGAATGTCCTGGCACGAGGTGAGATATGAACCGGGAGGAATGGTTTCGGTCTGGCAGGTTAGAAGGCCGTCAAGGTTTACCACTCCTTCGGAGCAGCGGTCGGCATTCTTTAGCTCGGTGTGGACCCACTTGCCGTCACTGGACTGGCAATTTGCGCGAAGTATGTTGCCCTTGACGTCAATGTTTTTACAAGTTTGGGTGTAAGAGCCGCGCGGAACAGCAGTCTGGGCTGTTCCTGTTTGGCAGGCAGAAGCCATTAAGAACAGGGCGGCGAGAAACGCCGGAAGCAGTCGCATAACTCATCCTTGGCCGGGTGGACGGCTACTATTGCTGACAGAATTTGTTGAACTCTGCTGGGGAGTATAGAGCAGTTTTGGTCGATTCCTGTCTTTTTTAATGTTGCCACATTGCGGCATCCCCTGGCTCGGGCGAGTGCTGCGCCGCTGAATTATGATCGTTTACTGACCACCGAATGCTGGAACTTTCCACTGACGCCAAGTTTGTGAAGGGCATAGGGCCGCGGATTGCGGAGCTGCTCGCGCAGAAGGGCGTCTTCACAGTGGAAGACCTGCTCTACTACCTGCCTTTCCGGTATGAAGACCGGCTGAACCCGCGTGGGATTCGCGAACTCCAGCCTGGCGAGATGGCCACGCTGGTGGCGGAGGTCCGGAACTCTGGGCTGTTTCGGACTAAAAGAATGCCGCTCTTTGAAATGGTGGCGGCACAGGGGTCGGCCTCGATCCGGTGTATCTGGTTCAACGGCAGCTATCTCCGCGACCGCTTCAAGCCCGGGCAACTGGTGGCGCTATACGGAAAGGTGGAGCGCGGGTGGAAGGACCGCGGCCTGCAGATCAATCAGCCGCAGTTTGAAATTCTTGATAACGGGCAGGGCGAGCTTGAGGCTGAAGAGCTGGCGGCAATGGAGTCGCTCGAGGTCGGGCGGATTGTCCCGATTTACGAATCGGCTGCCAACGCCAAGCTGACCTCGCGCTGGTTCCGCCGAGTGATCTATGGAGCGCTGCAGAATCTCTCACGCGATATCCCTGACGGCGTACCGCCGGCGCTGTGTAAGCGACTTGACCTGCTCGATCGTCGCGAGGCGTTTTGCCAGGCGCACTTCCCGCAAACCGGTGAGGCATTCACGGCACTGAACGAATTTAAGACCCGAGCACACCGCAGGCTGATCTTTGAGGAGCTGTTCTTTCTGGAAGTCGGGCTGGAATTGAAACGGAGGCGGCTACGACAGCGGGCTGGAATCGCTTTCGAACTCAACGATAAAGTCCGCGAGGCGATCAAGAAGATCCTGCCCTTTCATCCCACGGCGGCACAGAAGCGCGTGCTGAAGGAGATCGCCGAAGACATGCGGCAGCCCTCCCCCATGCGCCGGCTGCTGCAAGGCGATGTGGGTTCGGGTAAGACGATTGTGGCGCTGCAGGCAGCGGTGATCGCCATTGAGAATGGCTACCAGGCGGCGTTCATGGCTCCGACGGAGATTCTGGCTACTCAGCACTACCTTTCAGCGCGGCGAGTGCTCGAGCCGGCGGGATATCGCGTGGTGTTGCTGACCGGATCGCAGGAAGAGGATCGCAAGCGCAGCACGCGCCGGCACATCGCGCAGGGCAACGCGCACCTGGTGATCGGCACGCACGCGCTGATCCAGGAGAAAGTCGACTTCAACAAGCTCGGGCTGGTGATTGTGGACGAACAGCACCGCTTCGGCGTGATGCAGCGCTTCAAGCTGATGAAGAAAGGTGATGCCGAGCCGGACACGCTGGTGATGACCGCCACGCCCATTCCACGTACGCTGGCGCTGACGCTCTACGGCGATCTGGACACCAGCATTCTCGATGAGCTTCCACCGGGCCGCACTCCCATCAGCACGAAGAAGATCTCCGATGATCGCGCGCAGGAAGTGTGGGACTTTGTAAAGAAGCAGGTGAAGTCAGGGCGGCAGGCCTATGTGGTCTATCCGGTGATCGAAGGAGCGGCGGCGGACCAGCCGGAGATGGAGTTCGCCCAGGGCGTAGCCACAGGCGGCAAGAGCGGACTCAAGGCCGCCGAGCAGATGTTTGAAGAGCTGCGATCGAAGATCATGCCGGAGTTGCACGTCGGGCTGCTACACGGGCGGCTCGACCCTGAAGTGAAAGACCGCACTATGCGCGAGTTCCAGGCGGGCGAAATTGAGGTGCTGGTTTCTACCACGGTGATCGAGGTCGGCGTGGACGTGCCGAACGCTTCAGTTATGGTGATCGAGCACGCGGAGCGCTTCGGGCTTTCGCAGCTGCACCAGCTTCGCGGGCGAATCGGCCGAGGCGCAGCGAAGTCGTACTGTGTTCTCATGACCGGGGGTAAGATCTCGCCCGAAGGAGAAGAGCGCCTGAAGACCATGGTGCGAACCACCGACGGGTTCGAAATCGCTGAGCGCGACCTTGAGCTGCGCGGTCCCGGCGAGTTTTTTGGAACCAAGCAGGCGGGCATGCCTGGACTCCGTGTCGCGAATATCCTGCGAGACCGCAAGCTGCTGGAACTTGCGCGGGATCAAGCAAGGAAGATCGTGGAAGGAACCGATCCGGAAATCACGCCACGCGACCGCGACGTGATCATGCAGCATTTGAGGCAGCACTGGCAGAGAAGGTATGGGCTGGTGGAGGTTGGGTGACACGATCGGGTGATCCGGTGATCGGAACCGTTGAACCCCGATTGTTACGTCTGGTGTAAGCATCTTCCAATAAAATGGTGCAGTGGCAGTTCCGGCCAAATCCGAACTTTACCGACTGCTCCCCTCCGTAGATGAACTGCTGCACAATCCTCAAGTCGCGGCGCTTATCGAGAGGGAAGGGCAGCCGGCGGTGACCGAAGCTATTCGCATCGTGATCGCACAGCTGCGGGAAGAGATTTCTGCAGGCCGGCTGAGCAAGCCGGACGAGGTAAGGCTGAGCATGGGAGGAATCGCGGTCGCGATCGAGAGGCAGCTTCAGCTGGCGATGCAGTTTTCGCTGCGTCCGGTAATCAATGCGACGGGAGTGGTTCTGCATACGAATCTAGGACGCGCGCCGCTGGCGGAATCCGCGCTGAAGCGCGTGAGCGAGGTAGCCGGGCGCTATTCGAACCTTGAATTCGATATCGCTGAAGGGCAGCGCGGCAAGCGTGACGTCCATGTTGAGCGGCTGTTTTCGCGGCTGCTGAACCAGGAGGGCGTGAGCGGCATCCGAAGCGTGGTGGTGAATAACTGCGCCGCGGCGGTGATGCTGGCGCTGAACACGCTGGCCGAAGGCGGCGAGGTAATTGTTTCGCGCGGCGAGTTGGTGGAGATCGGCGGGTCATTCCGCGTGCCGGACGTGATGAGCAAGTCCGGCGCGATGTTGCGCGAGGTCGGCACCACGAATCGGACGCGCATTCAAGACTATGAGCGTGCGATCAACGAGAAGACGCGACTCTTGCTGCGCGTGCACCGTTCGAATTTTGCCATCATCGGCTTTACTGAGCAGCCGTCTTTGGAAGAGCTGTGCGAACTCGGTCACAAGCACGAAATTCCAGTGATGGAAGATTTGGGCGGTGGGGCGCTGGTGCCGCTGCGCAGCCTTGGCGTGAATGAGAGTGGCGTGGCAGACAGCCTCCGCGCCGGAGTTGATTTGGTGACCTACAGCGGGGACAAGATGCTGGGCGGGCCGCAGGCAGGCGTGCTCAGCGGGCGCGAAGAGCTGATCGCGCGGGTCCGCTCCAATCCACTATTCCGCGCACTGCGCGTGGATAAGCTCACCTATTCAGTGCTCGAAGCCACGCTGATGGAGTACGTCCGTCAAAACCATGGCGCGATCCCTTTCCTGCGCATGATGCGGCTTACCCCGGAACAGATCAGGACGCGGGCAGAAGGGCTGCGCGACAAGCTGATTGATGCGCACGATCTTAAAGTCGAGATTATTGCGGGCGAATCGCTGGTCGGCGGCGGCTCGGCCCCGACTTCAACGTTGCCAACGTTTCTGCTGGCTATAACTTCGCAGTCGCTCAGCGCGGACGAACTGGCAACTGCGTTGCGGAAAGCTGAGACTCCGGTTGTGGCGCGTGTGGAAGAAGGACGGGTGCTGATTGATCTCAGAACAGTCTCTCCAGCCGAAGAGGAGCCGCTGATCCGGGCTCTTACTCGTGCATGAGTTATCGCCGAGGTATTTGGTATTTGGTGATTGGCTAAACTAAAACCAAGTACCAACTACCAACTTCTGATGTCCACCATCTATACTCTCGGCCACTCCACGCGCGATCTGGCCGCTTTTTCTCATCTGTTGCAGGCGCACGAGATTCGACTTCTTGAAGACATTCGGGCGTTTCCGATGTCGCGGCGGCATCCGCATTTCAATCGCGATCACCTGGAGCTTTGGCTGCCCGAGGTGGGTACGGATTACGTCTGGGAGCCCGATCTGGGTGGCCGTC
>DATAEJ010000196.1:0-36103 GCA_036258095.1 Candidatus Angelobacter sp.
ATATAGAGCCTTGATGGGGCCTTGATGAACCTTGATGAAAGGGGAGGGGTAGAGGGGTGGCCGCCGGCCAATCGCCGTGATCGCGCGTGATCGCCGGAATCGGAAAACCAGCTTGCCGCGAATTAACACGAAAACACGCGGATCAGGAAGCTGGGGCCACAGACGAACCAGCTTCGCAAAGCAAATTAGGCGTATGATGATGCGTCACAATCATTGCTGAGGAGTGTGGATACGAATGAGCTTCCGGAAGCAGGGCCTCTGCCTGGTTCTAGCCGTCGCGAGTTCAGTTTCAGTTCTGGCGCAATCATCACAAACCCCCGCACAGGGCTCGGAAGACAAGAACGCGAAAAAGTCTTCCACGGGAACGCAGTCAAAACCGCCGGGACAAAAAACGACAACGCCAAAGACGACCGCGGCCAAGCCGCCGAGTGCGCAAGCCGCGATGGTGGACGAAAAGCTGTTTGGCGCCATGCGCTACCGGCAGGTCGGGCCTTTCCGCGGCGGACGCGTGCTGGCGGTAACCGGAGTGCCGGGCGAGCCGAATGTGTTCTATTTCGGCGGCGCATCAGGCGGCGTGTGGAAGAGCGTGGATACGGGCGTGAGCTGGCGTCCTATTTTTGACAGCCAGCCGATTGCATCGATCGGCGCTATTGCGGTTGCGCCTTCTGACCACAACACGATCTATGTGGGCTCCGGCGAAGCCTGCATTCGCGGCAACATCACGTACGGCAATGGCGTTTATAAGTCGGTGGATGGTGGCAAGTCCTGGAAGAACATGGGACTGAAGGACTCGCGGCACATTGGCGCGGTGATCGTGAATCCGAAAAATCCGAACATTGTATTTGTGGCAGCACTCGGCCATGCCTATGGCCCAAATGAAGAACGCGGCGTGTTCCGCTCGAGTGATGGCGGCGCTACATGGCAGAAGGTCCTTTATAAGGACGAGAAGACCGGCTCGATTGATGTGGTCTTCGATCCCAACAATCCGAACACGTTGTTTGCCGCGATGTGGCAGGTGGTGCGCACGCCATGGAGCCTGAACAGCGGCGGAGGCGGCGGCAGCGGCCTGTATCGCTCAACGGACGGCGGTAGCACCTGGAACCATCTGGAAGGCCACGGCCTGCCTTCCGGGTTGATGGGCCGCATCGGCGTTACGGTGTCGGCCGCCGATTCCAACCGTGTTTACGCGATGGTCGAATCCAAAGAGGGCGGGCTCTACCGCTCCGATGACGGCGGCGACAACTGGATCCGCATCAATGAAGACGGCCGGTTGCGCCAGCGCGCCTGGTACTTCAGCCACATCTTTGCCGATCCGAGGTCGGCGGACACGGTGTACGTGCTGAACACCGGCATGTTCCGCTCCACCGATGCGGGTCGCACGTTCAACCTGCTGCCGGCGCCGCATGGCGACCATCACGGATTGTGGATTGATCCTGACGATCCGATGCGCCTGATCAACGGCAACGATGGCGGCGCGACGGTCTCAACCGATGGTGGCGCTACCTGGAGCACGCAGTACAACCAGCCAACTGCGCAGTTCTATCACGTGATCACTGACAACCAGTGGCCCTACTACATCTACGGAGCGCAGCAGGACAACTCGACGATTGCGATCAAGAGTTATGACGATGATGGCGTGATCGGCCGGCAGGACTGGTACGCGGTGGGCGGCGGAGAGAGCGGTTACATCGCGCCGTATCCTCCTGATCCGGATATCACCTTTGCTAATGCGGAAGGCTTCCTGAGCCGCTATGACAAGCGCACGCAGCAGGTAGTGGACATCTCTGTGTGGCCGCTGGATGTTTCCGGCAACGGCGCGGAGAACCTGAAATACCGCTTCAACTGGACTTCGCCACTGCTGGTTTCGCCGCACGATCCCAAAGTGCTCTACACCGCAGCCGACAGATTGTTTAAGTCCACGGACATGGGACAGAGCTGGACGCCGATCAGCCCGGACCTCACTCGTAACGACAAGTCAAAGCAGAAGCCTTCCGGCGGGCCGATCACGCTCGACATCACCAGCGTGGAATACTTCGACACGATTTTCACCGTAGCCGAATCGCCGCTGAAGAAAGACATGATCTGGGCCGGTACCGACGACGGTCTGGTGCAGCTGACCAATGATGGTGGCCAGCACTGGAGCAATGTCACGCCGAAAGATGTGCCGGAATGGAGCATGATCAGCATCGTGGAACCGTCACACCATGATGCGAATACGGCTTACATCGCGGTGGACCGCCACAAGCTGGACGACTTCCGGCCCTATATCTTCCGCACGCGCGATGCAGGAAAGACGTGGATTCTTACGGCCGGCGGGATTCCGGAAGGATCGTACGTGCGTTCGGTGAAGGAAGATCCCAAACGCAAAGGACTGCTTTTCGCGGGAACTGAAACGGGCGTTTATTTTTCGATTGACGATGGAGGGCACTGGCAGCCGCTGAAGCTGAATCTGCCTACAGTGCCGGTCCATGATGTTGAAGTGCACGGCGATGACCTGGTGGTGGCCACACACGGCCGTGCATTCTGGGTCCTGGACAACATCACGGCGCTGCGGCAGGTGGAGACGAGCTCCGCGGCGAGTGAGGCAATTCTCTTCAAGCCGGAGACCGCGATCAGGCTGCACCTGCCTGATGCGATCGAGCGTCGCGGGCCGGTGGGCGATAATCCGCCGCCGGGGGCGATCATCGACTACTACTTCAAGACCGCCCCGAAGGATGAGGTCAAGCTCGAAATACTGGACGGCTCAGGCAAGGTCGTCCGCAGCCTCTCAAGCCGGGAGAAAAAAGAATTTGAGCAGCCGCCGGAATGGCCGGACCAAGTGAAGGAAGTCACCACCATTCCTGCCGGCGCGGGAATGAATCGGTATGCGTGGAACCTGCGCTGGGAGCCTCCAGTGAAGATTCCGGGAGCGTTTTATACCGGACAGGGTCCACAAGGTCCGATCGCAATGCCGGGGCATTACACGGTGAAGCTCAGCGTGGGATCATGGAGCCAGACGCAGCCGCTGGAGCTGGTGATTGATCCGCGCGTAGCCAAGACGGTGACGCAGCAGGCGCTGCAGCAGCAGTTTGACCTTGCCCTCCAGGTTCGGCAGGCAAATGATGACTTGCATCGCGCAGTCAATCAGGTCCGTACAATGCGCGGAGAACTGAAGAACGTGCAGGGACGTTTTGCTGAAGACGCGAAACTGAAGCAGGTGGTCGCGCAGGCCGACACCCTGGACAAGAAAATGGCTCCGGTAGAGGAAGCGCTCATTCAGGTCAACATGAAAGGATCGGAGGCGAACCTCGCATTCCCGAACATGTTGAACGAGCAACTGGATGGGCTCTCCAGCGCGGTGCAGGCCGGCGACAGCGCGCCGTCACAACAACAGCAGGAAGTTTTCAAGATGCTGCGCAGCGAGCTTGATCAGCAGCTCACTGCGTGGAAACAGATCATGCAGAACGATGTACCGGCGTTCAATGAGCTGGTACGTAACAGTAACATCCCGGTACTGTACCTTCCTCCAGCGGGAGAATAGCCGGTTGAGAACAGGGGTCCTGCCTGGCGGGGCCCTTGTGTATTCGAGGTGGTGGGAGTACCCTTTCCAGCTCTGCGCGAGTTACAAAATTTGGGAGCGGCAGAAATTGGCATACGCGAAGATGGTGTTTTTGCGGAATTAACCCTGATTCGAGGCATCTTTTCGTGCCGCTTTGGATACCAAATACTGGAGGCCGACAATGTCTCTCCCCCCGGCCTTCCGAGTTTTACGCCCAAGCATTACCCGGAGGAAATTCATGAAGGCGATCCTGTTCGTCGATGACCATGAAGTGTTGGCCAGACTGAGCTGTGAAATCCTGGAGATGCAGGGCTATCGGGCGGTGAGTGCCTACAACGGCGAAGAGGCGCTCCGGAAATTCGAAAACGAAGACTTCGACATTCTGGTGACTGACTACCGAATGGATGGCATGAACGGCGTGGAACTGGCGCGCAAAATTCATGAGAGCCGCCCCGATGTTCCGGTAATCATTGTGACCGGCTACGGTCCCGTGGACGGCGGCAAAGACGTTGTGGCTTGTCTGCAGAAGGAAGAGCTCTTCCCGTCATTGCTGGAGAAGATCAAGACGTTCCTGGAAGAAAAGCCGGAGCCGGCAGCGAAGACCGCATAGCTTCCTCAAGAGCCGCGACAAAAAATCGTTCTGATACTATGGCTCGGTGCGCCGCCTCATAGTGAATGCTGACGATTTCGGGCTGACCAGCGGCGTCAATCGCGCCATTTCCGAAGCCAACCAGCGGGGCATCGTATCCTCGGCCACAATCATGGCCAACTCACGGGCATTCGGCGAAGCCGCTGCTATCGCGAGTGCGCAGCCTTCATTGCACACCGGATGTCATGTTGTTCTCATTGATGGCGAGCCGATTGTCACGGAAGATCGTTCACTTGTGCCCGAAGGAGGACGGTTTCGCCGCAGCTTGAAGGAATTTGCGATTGCCGCCGTGCGCGGCAGGATCGATCCTGTGGCGATTGAGAGCGAAGCGGACGCACAGATCGCAAAAATTCAGGCCAGCGGTTTGGTGGTTACCCACGTGGACAGCCACAAACATACGCACATGTTTCCCCATGTCTTGCGGCCGGTATTGCGTGCAGCGAAGGGAAGAGGTGTGCGGGCAGTGCGCAATCCTTTCGAACCACGACGAGCATGGACTGGGCGGATCATCACGGCTGCGCCGGGGCTGTGGCTGCGCTCTTGCGCGGTAATGGCGTTCAACATGTTTGCCGCTGAGTTCTATCGCGCTGTGAAGGGGCTTGGAATGGTGACCACGGACGGCACTGTGGGAATCGCAGTGACAGGTAAGCTCGACGAGAGGAGCCTGCTCGCGATTCTGGGAGGTCTGCCGGAAGGCACGTGGGAATTGGTCTGCCATCCTGGCTACTCTGACCCTGACCTGGAGGCCGCCGGCACTCGGTTGCTGGCGTCCCGAGAGACAGAGCTCGCCGCGCTCACGTCAGAAGAGACAAAGCACGCACTGGCGCGTCAAGGCATACAGCTGATCTCGTACGCAGATCTTTAAAGCTGAATCGCGCAGCTGCAGAATGAATCAAATCTGGGGCGGTAAATGGGTGAGTTGCGAGTTCGGGGACGCGCGCGACAGAGCCGATCGAGCAAACGACATTCGCGGAGTGCAGGAAGAACCTGCGAGGGCTTGACGCGCCGAGCAGGTTTGTGAAGATGAGCGAAGCACTGCTGAGGACCGGCGACGCCCGCAAGCGAGGTTGGAGCGAAGCGACATAAATCAATGAAAATCGGAATTACCTGTTATCCAACCTACGGCGGAAGCGGTGTAGTTGGCACCGAACTCGGCATTGAGCTTGCGGCGCGCGGGCACGAGGTTCATTTCATTGCGTACCAGCAGCCGATTCGACTCAACAATCAGCATCCTCAGATATTTTTTCACGAAGTTACGGTCTCGCAGTATCCGCTGTTTGAATATCCGCCTTACGATCTGGCGCTGGCCACGCGCATGGCGGAGGTGGCAGAGATCTATGATCTCGACATCCTGCATGTCCACTATGCAATCCCGCATTCGGTGAGTGCGCTGCTGGCGAGACAGATGCTAGCGGCGATGGACAGGCCGCGCAAACTGCCGTTCGTGACTACGCTGCACGGAACTGACATTACCATCGTCGGCGCGGACCGTTCTTATCTTCCAGTAACCCGCTACTCGATCGAGCAGAGTGATGGAGTAACGGCAATTTCCAACTGGCTGAAGCAGCGCACGGTGCAGGAATTCGAAATCAAGAATCCGATCGAGGTGATTCATAACTTCGTCAATTGCGACATCTATCGCCGTGATCCCAAAGCGGCTGAGCATCGCAGCGAATTTGCCGCACCTGACGAACGTATCGTGGTTCATGTATCGAACTTCCGGCCGGTGAAGCGGATCACTGACGTGATCGAGGTATTTGATCGGATACAAAAGGCACTGCCCGCACGGCTGTTGCTGATGGGAGACGGCCCTGAGCGGTCACGCGCCGAATGGCTGGTAAGCCAGAAAGGGCTGCGCAAAAAAGTGGAGTTCATGGGCAAGGTGGATCGCGTCAATGAGAAACTTTCCGTGGCTGACCTGATGCTGATGCCGAGTGAACTCGAGTCGTTTGGCTTGGCCGCGTTGGAGGCGATGGCGTGTGAAGTTCCGACGATCGCGACCGCGGTCGGTGGTGTTCCAGAGGTGGTCGATCACGGGCGCACCGGATACCTGGCTGCGGTCGGGGATGTGGAAACCATGGCGCGGTGCGCAATCGAAATTCTCTCTGACGAAAAGCGGCTCCGCGAAATGGGTATGCTTGCGCGCTGGGAGGCGCAGGCACGCTATTGCTCAACCAGGATCATTCCGGAATACGAAGCGTTTTACAAGCGCGTGGTGGAACGCGCGGCATAGAAAGGGGAGCCCGAACTTTCTCCAATCAGCTCAGGATCGAGTACAGGCAGTTCAAGCATAACGAGCGTGCCCTGGCCGTCACGGCTTTGCACGATCATCTTTCCTTCTTCGCCGAACAGAACTTGCAGCCGCTCGGCGACGTTGAGCATGCCGATGCCGCGTCCTGAGCCCATGGTTTGTGCGGCTACGGCAGGCGGAGCACTCATCCCCACGCCGTCATCTTCTACCTGAATCATGAGCTTGCCTTCCTGCAGGCGGCTGCGGATTGTGATAGAGCCGCCGTCCACTTTGGGTGCGAGACCGTGCTTGATGCTGTTTTCCACCAGTGGCTGAAGCAGAATCGAGGGCACCACGATGTCGAGCGTCTCCGGGTCCAGGTGCTTGTAGACGCGCAGCTTATCGCGACCGAAGCGTACGACTTCGATGTCAAGATAATCGTCCACGAACTCAATCTCTTCGCGCAGCTGCACGAACTCATCATGTTTGCCGAGCAGGCGGCGGAGGATCTTTGAAAGCTTCACGATGAGTTCACGAGCGCGATCGGGATCGAAGCGAACAAGCGATGAAATCGAGTTCAGCGTGTTGAAGAGAAAGTGTGGATTCATCTGGCTCTGCAGGGCGTCGAGCCGAGCTTCGAGCAGGAGCCGCTCCTGCTCTTCCAGCTTCATCTCGATGCGCGCGTTGTTCCAGATCTTGATCGGGATGGCAATGGTCGCAACCGCCCCCGCGAAACCGGCAATCATCGCCACGGGTGAGGGAAGATAGAGCGCCCACAACAGTTTTGGCGCGGCATAGTGCACTTCCAGGCGAGCAGCCTGGAGCGCAATGATGATCAGGAAGAATGCGGTTTGCCAGTCGATACGGGGATGACGGATATTTCGCTTCAGCCAGCGATAAACGCTGAGGTCAATGAACGGGGAAAACGTCCAGATCTCCTCTTCATTGCGGCAAAAATGCCGCAATGAACCCGCGAGGAGGCCGGCCACCATGTTCACCGGTAGCGTGAGATATTCACCGAAAAACATGGCGGGAAATGCCATCAAAGCTCCGCCCAGGGTGCCGGCCACGCGGCCCCCGACTACGCCCATCAGTACTGAAGCTTCAAAGCCCATATCCGCGGCAAGAAAGTTTTTGACTGTGAAGCGGATGTAAACGCCGAGCGCGAAAGGAAAGCAGGTGAAGAGAATGAAGATCAGGTTCTGCCGCATGGTGCGACGGTTTGTGAAGAGCAGCTTCTTGAACTCTCGGGAACGACCAAGCGCGCTGGAGACGGCCGTCGCCACGCCGAGGCGGATCAGGAGCTGTATCAGCAAAAACTGAAGGTCCACGCTGCTATTTTTTCATGAAATCGCAGAAAAGACGGTGATTTTTAGCCGCGCAGCGAGTGAAGTTTCTCTCGCTTGAAGCGGGCTGGCGAAAAAGGACTGAGATCGAACGCAGGTTGCCGGCCGGTGACCACATCGGCCATGATTTTCGCCGTGATTGGGGCTAACAGGATGCCATTTCGGTAGTGACCGCTGGCGATGAACATGCCGGGCGCGGTCTGGCCCATGATGGGCAGATTGTCAGGTGTGCCGGGGCGCAGGCCTGCCCAGGTTTGGATGATGGTGGCCGATGCGAGCGCTGGGACGAATCGAACCGCCGCCCGATGCAGCGTTTGGATTGCGAGATCTTCGACTGTCTTGTCGAAGCCGACATCTTCCACGGTTGCACCGATGAGGACGTTGCCCGAGCTGCGGGGAACGATGTACGCATCAGGGGCGTGTACTACCCGTTCAAACTGAAATGATTTCGGCGGCTGGACGTACAGCATCTGGCCCTTGCGCGGTCGAACGGGCATTCCGGACCACGCGCCGCAGCAGTTCACCAGAGCTCGGCATGAGATCGTCTCATGGGACGTAACGGCCTGAATGTCTTCGCCTCGCGGGCGAGCATCAACTAACTCGGCCTCGCTTCGAATTTCAATTCCTGCGCGTTCTGCGGCTTTGACCACCGCCCGCATCAGCAAAACAGGATCAACACTGGCCTCTGCGACGAGATACGCGGGGAGGCCATTTGTCACAATTGAAGGTTCGAGCTGTTTGAGTGCCTGTTCAGAAATCTCGTGGTATTCGGGCGCAGCAGTTTGGACTTTGCCCAACGCGACGGTGCCTTGCCGCCGAAAGTCCGTGGAAGATCCCGACGCGTTCTGAACCATGTGAATGAACTCGGGATAAATCCGTGCGCTTTCGCGAGCAAGAGGCTTAAGCAGTTCCGGCGTTTCCGGGGCAAAAGCTGCGAGCATGCCGGCCGCGGCCGATGATGCTTCCTGTCCAGGCTCGCCGCGCTCCAGAATCAAGACCGATGCGCCGCGGCCGCGAAGTTCCAGGGCCAGCGAGACACCGATGATTCCAGCGCCCGCGATGACAACGTCGGGTGAGTTCACGTTTTCTATTTTATGCGGAGAGTTCCAGGAAAGTTACTCGCCAGCGCCACGTGCCGCGGTCTGCGTCGCGCCGGGTTCGCTGCTTTCCACGAGCTTAGAGAAGACAACCAGACGCTTAGGAGCGGGGCCAATGTAATAGGTCGGGTAACACGTGATCAGCGTGAGCTGCGCGTCGTTGGTCTGCTGGATGACGCTTACGTCATCCGGCATCACAATCTTCTTTCCGGTGACTTCGTATTTGTAGGTCTGGCCAGCGCGCCGAACGGTGATTTGATCGCCACGGTTCAGCTCGAAGATGTGGCGGAAGAAGGTGTCACGGTGTGCAGTGATGACGGCATTTCCGATCTGCCCAGGCATCGCCGTTTCTTTCATGTGACCTGGCCCCTCAGAAAGAGCCTTGCGCGAGGCGCCTTCTACCACGATTGCGTCGAGGTGGATCTTGGGGATCATCACTCGAGTCAGCAGGTCTTCCGGAGACAGCTGCGCGTGTCCCGGGACATTGATTTGTGCGGCCTGTTGTTCCCACTGTGCTGTGAGCTGCTTCTGACGATGAAACATCCCCCAGTACTCGGATCCAACGTAGCCCAGCATAATGATGCCCAACAGGATGAGCACCATTGAGAGAAGATTCCGAGGACTTCGCATGCTGGCCCGAAGCCACTTCTGGGTCGCGTGTGCGGCCGCCTGAAGCCGCTCGCCCGAGGAGCGTGCAAAGGCCTGGAGACGATCCTGAGCAGACTGGTGCATCTTCTCGTGAGTTAGATGCAGATGGAGAGCTACTCAGCGGTCCGGGTTCGTCCAGCGAGCGGAGATGAGGCCTCCAATCAGGGCTCCGATGGCCAAAATCGGAACCAGCGGTACGGCGCTGGAGTAGATCTGAGAAGATTCCACAGCGGACGTGCTGAGTTGGTTATCGACGGCCACTAATCCGTTCCGGGCCGGCTTCCTGAGGTGCGCCTGGGGTGGAGCGCCGGAGCGCGTTGGCTGCGCCGTGTTACCGCGAGCGGGTGGTACCTGCTGCATGATGCTGAATTGCACCTGGCTGCGGCTGCCGTCCAGCGCGACTCCGTTGGCATCCACCAGTTGGACAGTCACGGTATGGTTCCCGGGAGTCAGGCCGGTGAACGTGGTCTCAGCTTGCTCGGTCTGTACGGGATCGCGGTTATCGAGCTGCACCTGAAAAATCTGACGCGGTGGGTTGATAGCGTTCTGGCGCGGCTGATAGCTGTACTGAACTGACACGACGTTCTGCTGCAACCTCTGCCCCTGCTGAGGAGAAGTGATGCGAACTACCGAAGGGGGAACCGCGCTACCGGCATTGGCTGCATTAGATGTGACCTGCGCCAACAGCCCAAGGCCTGCAAGCACCAGCAAAGTGAAAATGGTTCCGAACGCCCGGATTCTTGCGGAAGCTTTGCGAACAGTTTTCATCATCTGCCCAAAATGAGAATTTTGATGCCACTCATGGCCGCAGCACGGACTTGTTTGCTCATCGCATCAATTCCGCCCTTACGGCATAACTGCTTGAAAATGTATCTCGTACTGAGGGAACAGAGTCGGTGTGGGTCTGCTTAATCCGATATGTAAGCAATCACTGGGCCAAGTTGCCCCGCATTAAGCTTTCATTGACAGGGCAGCAGTTCTGCTGAACAATGTCTCTGCTCACCAATCCAAACCTGAATGGAGTTGTCTATGTCTGAAGTGCCGCACGGTGACGGCGCCAATCCAGTAGTGCGCACCATTTTGATCGTGGTAGCAGTCATCTATCTGGTCGGCTCGACGATTTTCATGGTCCAGGCCTACAATCGGATGAACGATCTGGAGCAGCATCAGGCAGCGCTGCAGAAGGACTTGTTGAAGAAGGTCGACGATGCGAACGCCCGGACACGCGCATCCGTGGACGTGCTGGCCGACAAGGTCGGCATGACCCACAAGGAACTCAGTCGAAAGGCGAGTGACATACAGGCGGCAGAGAAGGCGACCGAGTCGCGACTCAAAGCCGATGAGGAATCGACCCAGAAGGAGTTCGGGACAGTAAAAGGCGAAGTGGACGGCGTGAAGGGCGACGTGGTGAAGGTGAACGCAGACGTGTCCGATACCCGGAACGACCTCACCGCGACGAAATCCAAGCTTGAGCATGCGATTGGCGACATCAACAAGCACAGCGAGTTGATTGCCACGACCAAGGACGAACTGGAGTTCCTGAAGCACCGCGGCGATCGTGAGTATTTCGAGTTCACGCTGAACAAAGGCAAGGACCCGATTCGAGTGTCAACCGTGAGCCTGCAGCTCAAGAAGACTGATCCCAAGAAGAACAAGTTCAGCCTGAACGTGATCGCAGAAGACAAAAGGATCGAAAAGAAAGACCGCAATATCAACGAGCCGCTGCAGTTCTACGCCGGCCGAGATCGCGCATTGTTTGAAGTGGTGGTGAACTCGGTCACAAAAGACACGGTGTCCGGTTACCTCTCCACGCCGAAGAACGCGACCACCGCACAGTTGCCCAGCCATGGGGCCCAGCAGTAGCGCGCTGTAGATTCGCAAGGATCCAAAGGCCTCTCCTGTGTGGAGAGGCTTTATGCTTTGGCTTTTCGGCTTTGGTCGTTGCGCGAGACAGACCAGAGGTTTGCACACGATACACTGGTTCATGGTCTCTGCTGGCACAGTTTCGCGGCCTCAACTGCTCGGCTACGTAGCATTGTGCTGCATCTGGGGGAGCACGTGGCTGGCGATTCGCGTAGCAGTGCAATACATTCCGCCACTCGAGGCCGCGGCGGTCCGGTTTCTCGCTGCCGGATTACTTCTCCTTGGGATGGCTGCGGCCCAGCGGCGGAGATGGCCTCACGGCCAACAGCAGTGGAATACTCTTGTTGTCCTCTCGCTCACATTCCTGGCAATCCCATATGGACTGGTCTTCTGGGCGGAACAGTATGTGAGCTCGGGGATGACCGCAGTTTTGTTCTCCGCGTTTCCGCTGGTTGTCGCCCTGCTCACTCCCTTGATGACGGGCAAGAAGGTGCCGCGACAGGCGGTATTCGCGATGCTCGTGGCGTGTGGCGGGCTGGCGTACTTGTTCTATGACGGTCTGGGGAACGACCGTAAAGCTCTGCTCGGGGGTATCGCGGTGGTGGCTGCGGTGCTGATCAGTTCATGGTCGCTTGTTTATGCCAAAGACAGGCTGCAGCACGTAGACGCGGTAGTTTCCTCGACCTTCCAGTTGCTGTTTGGCTCGGTCGCATTGTTATGGGCGACGTGGGCGCTCGAATCGCACAAGCATGCAGTCTGGAATCAGTCGGCGGTGCTGGCTGTCGCGTTTCTCGTTCTGTTTGGATCATGTGCGGCGTTTGTGATCTATTATTGGCTGCTGAAACACATGCAACCGTACCAGCTCTCGACGCTCAACCTCGTCTTTCCGATTATTGCCGTGATTGAAGGAGCAGTGTTGCAGCATGAGCACGTTGGCGTATTGATGGTCATCGCCATGACGCTGGTGCTCGGCGCCGTGTTCGTGGCCCTACGGGCGCAGGCGGTAGAGACGCGAAATGACGGTCGGGTGTTGGTGGTGGAAGAAAACCGCTAGTTGCTATTCGGTACTTTGTATTTGGTGTCCCTGACGAATCCTTGTTTTGCATTTACTTGTGATGGGAGCATTCGTGAAAAAGAATGGCTTTGCAGGGTTGTTGATTGCGATCGCGTTTGTCGCAGCAGCGCAGGTCTCACATGCCCAGAAGATGCCAACCGTTTCCACTTTTTCCATCGTGGCGATTGATCCGCAGAGTGGTGACCTTGGTGTCGCCGTGGCGTCGCGATATTTTTCCGTCGGCTCAGTGGTGCCATGGGCTATGGCCGATGTGGGTGCAGTGGCGACGCAGGCGAATGTCAACGTCGGTTATGGCCAGCAGGCAATCGATCTGCTGCGCCAGGGCACCACAGCGCAGGAGGCGCTCAAGAAAATTCTTGCTGACGACAAGTTTGAAGGCAGGGACGGCCGCCAGGTAGCCATCGTAGACGCGAAAGGAAACGTTGCCGCGTATACGGGCCCCAACGCGCCGAAATGGGCAGGCGATCGGCAGGGGAAGACATGGTCGGCGCAGGGAAATATCCTTGTGGGGCCTCAGGTTCCGGAAGCCATTGGTAAAGCGTTTGAGGCCACGCAGGGAGAATTGGCAGAAAAGCTATTCGCGGCTCTTAAGGCGGGCGATGCAGCAGGTGGTGATGCTCGCGGGCGACAATCGGCCTCCATCCTGGTGGTGCGCAAGCGTGGTGGTCGCAATATCAACAATGATCGTTACGTGTTCATCAATGTGGACGATAATCCTGACCCATTCACTGAGTTGCGGCGGTTGTTGGACCTGAACCTGGCCTACAACTACGGAGACCAGATGTACAAAGCGCTCGAGGCAACGCCGGCTGATGCCAAGAAGGCTCAAGCAGCCGGTGTGAAGGCCGTGGGTTACGCGCCAAACAATTATGGTCTGCACATGAATGTTGGATTTGTCCAGTATGTCGCCGGCGACAAGCTGGCGGCGCTGGATGAATTCGCCAAGGCCAAGGCACTGAAACCGGCGACCTTCGACAAGGACTGGAAGGAAGAGGCTGGTTTCGGTCCGTTCAAGCCGGTTGCCTCGGACAAGGAATTCTTGCAGAAATTGTTTCCGGGCGGAGCGCCGCAGTGACCTGAGCTGCGGGAAACTCCTGACCTGCAAACTGCAATCTAATCACGAGCAACACGTGCTCGGGAACATTCCAACTCGTACGCGCCGCCTGGTGCGCCTTGCTGCGGTATGCGCAGTAGTGGCTTCGCTCACATTTACCAGTGTGCAGATTCATGCCTATTCGGTCCTCACGCACGAGCAGGTGGTCGACTTTCTCTGGAACAGCGACATCAAGCCGATACTGCTGGACCGCTACCCGCTGGCAACGGCGGAAGAGCTCCGGCAGGCGCACGCGTTTGCTTACGGTGGCTGCTTGATTCAAGACATGGGCTACTACCCTGGCGGGAACAAGTTCTTCAGCGACCTGGTGCACTACGTGCGAAGTGGAGACTTTGTTGGCGAAATGCTGCGCCAGGCAAGTGACCTGAATGAGATGGCGTTTGCCCTCGGAGCACTGGCCCACTACGCTTCAGATACGGCGGGTCACCCGGCCATCAATCACGCTGTGCCCATGGTGTTCCCGAAGCTGAAAAAGAAGTACGGCACCGAGGTCACCTACGAAGACGACAAAGTTGCTCACGTACAAACGGAATTCGGTTTTGATGTTCTGGAAGTGGCCAAGCAGCGGTACACCTCGCAGGCATTTCATGATTTCATCGGGTTCCAGGTCTCCAAGGATTTGCTTGAACGCGCATTTTTAGCAACCTATGGCCTGAACCTGAAAGACGTGCTCCATGACGAAGACATGGCAATCAATAGCTACCGGCATGCTGTGAGCACGTGGGTCCCTCGACTTACGCAAGTGGCGCTCATCACCAAAAAGCAGGAACTGGAAGCGTTGCCTAACTTCAATGCGCATGAATTTCGTTACGTGTTGAAGCGGTCGCAATATCAGAAGGAGTGGGGAAAGAATTATTATCGCCCGAATTTCTTCTCGAAGTTTCTGGCCGTGGTGGTGAAAATCCTGCCGAAAGTTGGCCCGTTGCGGGCGTTAGACGTCAAGCCTCCCACTCCGGAAACCGAGAAGATGTATTTCGCGAGCCTCGAGGCTACCCTTAAGAGGTATCAGCATGACCTGCGTCTGGCCGGAGAGCTGCAAGTGCCGCTCGAAAATACGGATCTTGATACCGGACGCCATACGAACCCGGGCGAGTACAAGCTCGCCGATCGCGCGTACTCGAAACTGGTAAAAGATCTGGCGGATGAAAAATTTGCCCAGATAACGCCACAGCTTCGCGAGAACGTGCTGTCCTTCTACGGTAACCTCGAAGGGCCATTTGAGACGCGACGCCACAAGGAAGAATGGCATACTCTATTGAAAAATCTTGAGGCGCTGCGGCAGCAGACAATTGTTGCCCAGCAACAATCATCGAATGGCAGCAGAAAACCCGGTCCCTGACTTTGTCATTCCCGCGCCTTCCGCGCGAGGACGTCTCCTGAATCGCATTGTGCGCATGGTGGTGAAACGCTGGCCACGAAATAATCCGGAACTTGTGGTCAGGCGATCGCGCCAATTATTTGGCCTGCCGAGACACCTGACCTTCATCTATGCGAAAAATATGACAATCACGCCCGTGGATGAGAGCGTGCGGGGAGAGTGGGTAACGCCCCAGAACTATGCCGATCCGAAGCGCGTGATTCTCTACATGCACGGCGGTGGCTATGTGAGTTGTTCCACCCTGTCTCACCGGCCGATCACAACGGCGCTAGCCCGCATTGCAGGTGTGCGGGTCTTCTCACTCGATTACCGGCTTGCGCCGGAACATCCATTTCCCGCAGCGGTAGACGATGCCGCCGCGGGCTACCAGTGGTTATTGCAGCAAGGGTATGCGCCAGCGAACATTGCTTTTGCCGGCGATTCCGCAGGCGGCGGTCTCGTAGTCGCCACGATGCTGCGCCTGCGCAAGCAATCCGTACCCTTGCCCGCAGCCGGAGTTTGCTTTGCTCCATGGGTGGATCTTACCGGAAAGTGCAACTATTGCAACGGGCAGGACTGTTCAATGTTTCGCGGTGATGACGTCGCAACCTTCGCGGGGTTATACCTGAAAGGCGTTCCCGCAGAGGATTGTGAAGCATCACCCGTCTTCGGCGATCTCTCCGGACTTCCACCGCTGCTCATTCAGGTGAGCGGCAGCGAGTTGCTGCTGGACGACGCTCTGCGTCTGCATGAGAGGGCAATCTCAGCGGGGGTACGCAGCCGACTCGATGTGTATCCCGGCCTACCGCATGTGTGGCAGATGTTCTACGGCCTCATCCCTGAAGCGGAACTGGCGCTGCGAGCGGCCGCGGATTTTATGCGAACCAGTTTAGCCGCGAATGAACGCGAATAAAACAAGTCTGCCATTGCCTATACCAAATGCTCCGGTCTTCCTCTCGGCAGTGCTCGTGTCCCTTTGCGGCGTGCGCTGATGCTTCGCGGTTATTCGACCGATACAAATCCCACGTTGATGTTCACTTCCTCCACCGGGCCTTCCTCCTTGATGGCTTCACAGTAGTCGCGCCAGGAAGGGAATTGAAACTGACGTTCTTCGATCTCCGCCCGTGAAGCGCCAGCCGGGAGTGTGAGGAATGCCAGAAATTTTTCTTGCATGTGTGCATCGGCGTCGAACTCGTCGAGCCAAAGGAACTGGCCTTCTTCATTGATCTCCAGGAACCACCAGCGACCTTCGCGATCGACGGCGAAATCAAGTGAGCCAAAGGAGATGCCGGCTTTGCGCGCAAAACGCAGCACCGCCTCTTCGACTTCAGAAGGCGTGGCGATGGTCTGGACCTCGACCTGGCCCTGCCCGGCATCCTGTCGCCAGTCGAGAGCGCCCTTCGGCGTGCGCACCGAGTAGGAATAGACGGTTTCGCCCAGTAGTACCATGCGAACGTCAAATTCTTTGTCCACCAGATCCTGGTAGATGGCGGGTGCATAAGTGAGGACTTCGTCATCTTCGGGCAGCTGATCTTCCCTGAGCTTGAATGTTTCCGTCACTGCCATGCCGCCCTCGCTCTTCTGCCAGATGTGAGGGAAAAACGCCTTGCAAATCGCCTGCTGCCGCGGCGGACGGAGAAATTCACGCACTGCACCAGGCTCATTCGACATGAGCGTCTGCGGAACCAGCATCCCGCTGCTTGCGGCCATCAGCAGTTGGACAGATTTGTTGTTGATGTGTCTCGAAGCATCGTACGGATTGATGCAGCGCACCGGCAGCTCGCTCAGGAGATAGAGTGCTGACCAGTTGAACCAGCGGTATTCTCCTTCAGCGAACTTCCTGTCGGCTTCGGCCGTGTTGGGATGATGAACGGGTGGTTGCGGCCGGCGGATCCAGACGACGTCGCCTTCGTCCACGGTGTGCTCGCCAAGTTTCATTCGGACGCGGCCATCAAAGTAGATGGACGCTTGCTGTTTGGGTTGCCAGCCCGGTCCGATCCAGCAGACGACGTTGTAACCAGCACGCTCAAGCGCCCACTTGAGCGGGGCGGTATGATTATCGTTCGGATGCGCGAGCACGATGATCTTCATTGGAATCCTCCGTCCTTTACTTTGAAATGAAATCGGGGTGGCCCGAAAGGCCACCCCAGAATCGATCAGCACTCACCCGGATCGCCATCGGCGGCAACACCAGGTCCAGGTCCGGTACAGACCGTCAGGGTACGAATGCCGCCAGTCACGCTGTTAATTTCTTCCTGTGTCAGTTCACGAGCATTTTGACGGCTGAGTACTCTCTTTTCCTGCTTCATCGATTTCTCCTTTTCAACGTGTGGAATATGGGAAGGCTTGCCAGCCGTCCCGAATAAGGGTTAGCACTCGCCAGGGTCTCCGTCCGCGGTTACTGCCGCGAACGGGAACGTGCAAACCGTCAGCGTGCGGATGCCGCCGGTAACACTGTTCACTTCCTGCTGCGTCAGTTCACGCGCGTTCTGACGGCTCAGTACTCGCTTATCCTTCTTCATTGCTTTTCTCCTTTCAGGTGTGGAGCGCGGGTACCGCTCCAACTTTGCTGCCGTGATCTAAAAAGAACACGGCAAAGATCAACAGGTCTCCGGGTTAGGGGCTTCGTCGCCACCGAGGCCATTTATGGTCACGATGGTGCAGATGGTCAGGGTGCGGATGCCGCCGGTAATGCGCTCCAATTCCGCCTGTGTAAGTTCGCGAGCGTTGGTGCGTTGCAGGACTCGATTGTTGTTCATGCGCTCTCCTTTCTTCTTGGAAACCGGCGGGCCCTGCCGTTAAGGCAAGCCTGCCGGAAAGACCTTTTGCTCAGTGCGTGCAGCCGTCACCGTCAATGGAGCCGGTGGTGGGATCAAAAGTGCAGACGTTGGTATGAACTGGAAGTCCGCCAGCGACCTGCTGCGATTCTTCCGCGGTAAGTTCACGTGCTCCCAGCCGACTCAGGACTCTAGTCTCCTTGCGGTCTTGCATAAAGTTCTCCTCGTGCATTGGTTGGATATTGGCCCGCGATGGAACCAAACTTAGGCTGGCTGTTCAATTCGGTGAGCGTGCCGTTGCGCGCCAGGTGAATCACCCGTTCGGCAATTGCAATGGTGTCCGGACGGTGCGCGGCGAACACACGCGTAATACGCAGTTCCGCCAGCATGGAAGCAATGCGCTGCTCCGTTGCGATATCGAGGTGGCTGGTCGCTTCGTCCAGGATCAGGATCGAGGGCTGGTGGTACAGCGCGCGAGCAAGCAGGAGCCGCTGCTGTTGTCCACCGGAGAGGGCGCTGCCCATTTCACCGATCAGCGTTTCATAGCCCATGGGCAGATTGGCGATGTCTTCTTCCAGGCAGGCGAGCCGCGCGCATTCCTTTACGCGATCAAGGTCCGGGACATCAGACGAAAAAGCGATGTTGGACGCGACTGTTCCGGCGAAGAGCGAATCATCCTGCAACACGAACCCGACTTTCGCGCTCACCGCAGCGCGTGACGTGGAGACAGAGTAGCCCGCAATGAGCACGTCGCCCTGTTCGGGCACCAGCAGCCCGGCCATCAACTTGAGGAGAGTCGATTTCCCGGCGCCCGAGGGGCCGGTGAGTGCCACGCATTCGCCAGGCTGTATTTGCAAGTCGACCTCACGGAGCAGCCAGGGATCACTTTCTGAGTAACGAAATGAAAGAGATTTCACGTGAATGCTTGCCGCCCCGGAAGCAGCTTCCGCGAGCTCGGCCAGAGATTCCGGCTTTGCGAATGCGATATCTGAGAGACGCTCGGCCTGGAGCGAAAGCATGCGGAATTCAAAGCCGCGATCGACGAGCGCAATCATGCGCAATTTGAATTGCTCCTGGTACGCGACGAAAGCGAACAGCATGCCAACGGTGAGCCGATTCTGCTGCACCAGCAATACCCCAGCCCAAACAACGGCCACGGTCTGCAGGCCAAAGATGAGGAGGTTGGCGGACCTCACCAGGATCGAGAGGCGTTCGCTGGCGACCTGCGCATTTACGTTTGCCACAAGCAGGTTCATCCAGTTGCTCTTGCGGCTGTCTTCCCGGCCAAAGACCTTGATGGTACGGATCCCGCGGAGTGTTTCCAGAAAATGGCTTTGCTGGCGCGCGGCGCGAGTGATCTGCTCTTCCGTGCGGTCGCGCAGCGGACGATATGACAGGGCCCGCACCACTGCATAGATCAGCAGACCGCTCACAACGACCAGGGCGAGCCGTGGACTGTACACGAACATCACTGCAACCACGAAAAGTGAAACCACACCGTCCAGCAGGGCTTCAATGAAGTTGCTGGTCAGGGTGCGCTGGATGACTTCTGCGCCGTCAAACCGCGAGATCAGATCGCCGAAGTACCGGCGCTCGAAATAAGACACGGGCAGACGCAACAGATGAGAAAACAGGTTTGCGAACCACTGCAACTTGATCGCAGTGCCGAAGTAAAGAGTGGCCCAGCTGCGCAGCCCGGCCAGCAAGGCCTGTAAGACCATCAGGAGCATGAAACCGACCCCGAGTGAGGCCAGCAGCGATTCCGCGGACGTCTTCGCGGTCTTGTCGACGGCGATCTGGAGGAACAGCGGGCTGATGATGGCAAACAGCTCGAGCGCGATGGCGAGTGCGGCGACCTGAAACACAGCACCACGCAGGCCGACGATGCGGCCAGCCAGATCACGCAGCCTAAGCTGGCGGGATTCTTTGTGTGGCGTGAACGCCGGCGTGGGAGTGAGTTCCAGCGCCACGCCAGTGAAATGATCGCTGGCTTCGTGATAGCTCATGCGGCGCACGCCACGGGCCGGATCGTGAATCAGGATGTATTTCTCCGTGGCCCGCTTCAACACGACGAAGTGCGTCATGTCCCAGTGCAGAATGCAGGGTGTTTGAAGGTAGGGAAGATCTTCAAGTTCGATGCGGAGCGGGCGGCAGGAAAACTCAAGCCGGGAGGCGAAGTTGATGAGCTGGCCGAGAGTGGAACCCCGCAGTGAGATTGAACATCGTTCGCGAAGAGTCGCTAAATCAACCCTGAACCCGTGGTAGTTAGCCACCATCGCCAGGCAGGCGAGTCCGCACTCCGTGGCTTCCGTCTGGAAGAGCATGGGCAGAACGGAACGCCAGAGCAATGATCGGAAAATCCCGCGCGGCGATTGGTGCTGCTTCATTGGCCCTCTTTATGAAGCAGCCAGGAGGCCAGCGAGCGCGTGCCGGCTATTTCGATATAGAAGCGAGCGGGCAAGGGTACGTCGAGTGGCGAAATGCGGGCCGCGATCTCTGTTTCGCCGTCCGGTAAAGCGGTGGCATGTTCAACGGTTGCGAACGTTTTTTGCGGAGCGCCTGCGGCACTGGTGAAAGTCAGTGGCAGGCGGTCGGCCACGGCAATTTTTGCGGCCATGTCTTGCGGAACAGCGAACGTGATCGTGCCATTTTCGGCTCCGGTGCTGGTAGTCGCAACCGGCAGGGAGCGGCTTTCAGGAACGCGGATGAGCAGCAAACCGGCAATCAGAGCGGCAGCTACCCCTAATGCCAGCCCAGTGAGCAGCGAGAGCGAGAGCGGCCGAACCAGCAGCACTTCACCTTCCATGCGCAGGCGAGCGGCAATCGGCTCCGGACGGAACAGAGGCAGGGGAGCGGAAGACGGCGAGTTCACATTCTGAGTGGGCATCCGTTCAAGGTGTTCTGCCAGGAAGGCGTAATACTAAACGCAGGAGCCTGTGGACAATGAGAAGTGCTTTAGAAATTCCAGAGTTCGAGTTCCATTTTGGAACTGTCGGCTGAAGCTCTTAAGGAACTGCAAGGCTCTGCCGTGGGCTGCTCAAATCAGGGCGTCATAAAAGTCAAAGCAGCCCAATTGGCATTCGCCTCGTTGTTACTTCACAGTAACCCTTAGAAGGGGGCGCCCCCTGTTTTCAGCGTTTTTGCAGAAAACAAAAGTAGTTAGCCCGTTTTGACCCTTGGGTCACCCAACGTTTTCCACTGGGTGACCCAGACTTTTCTAGACTTTTCCACTGGGTTACCCAAGTTTTTTGTTGGGTCACCCAAGCGTCGGCTCGGCCTCGCAACCGCTTGAGAGGTTTATAAGACCGTTAACAGTTCGACTGCGCTGCTAACCGCGCATTGCCAATTACCATGATTTTTCAAAGATCTTCACCGGTGCCAAATACCAGTACCTTGGTTTCCCTCAGGAACTCTCCTGAGAATACCTCTTTTCGCTAGACAAAAAAAGAGCGAAAACAGCTAGGATCGGCAACCGGCCAGGTGCACGCACTTACACTGCCGGTTTCTGGTTTCTTGCCGCGACGCACAGAGCGTTCAGGAGACTTCAATCTCCGTTGCTGACCGCCCGAGTACATTCCCGGTGCAAAGTGGTCCTAAGTGCCTGATTATGAAACTTAAGAGGACACTCAGGTTCGCCGTTGCATATCAGGCCTTCTATTGCTATTCTTTCCGGAAATGGCCTTGCAGAAGCTCATCCGCGGGACTTTGATTTGCCTCATGCTGGCAATTGTGGCGGCGGCAAATCTCGTCTCTTTCTCCATTGACGCGGATGGAGATGCAGCAACCCCGCCAGTGACGGTGGACTTCCATTTTGTAGCGCCGGCGCTGAAGAGCACATTGACCCACGCGGTGGTGAAGTTGCCCACCCCTGTCGCATTGACCGCCGTTCTGCCTGTGACTGTTGTGCACTGGCACAGTGTGGTGGCCGGCCAGAGTGATTCACAAGTCCTGCCTGTTGTTCCGCAGAATTCTCTTCCTCTGCTTTGCTAGCTGAGCGTCAACCCGGACGGGACACCGCACGGGCTCTCTGATAGCGCAGCCTCCATTTCAATTCATTCGAGTCTTTGATTGCGCTGGCCTTCGGCATTCGCGTCTGGGTTTCAAGCGGAAACGTTTGTCTTCGTCGATTCTGTGTGAATGGCTGGATTGGAAAAATCCGGCTCGCGATGAGGAGTAGGTGAAGTTCTTAGAGTTTTGAGATTTCCTCGCGGCAGTTTTGGCGAGGGGGCCGGGCTTGGGGCGCCCGGCCTTTTTTTCACCATAAACTGATCGCATTTTTTTCACGAGCCAATTTTCGGTCGAACTCAGTTTTGACAGCGCAGGGCAAGCTGCAGCTCTGGAGTTTGCGTCCAGCTCAGGATAAACTCGAGCTGTTTGGGCTTGGCGAGCGGAGGATTATGAAGTCGAAGTTATTCGTTGCTGCATTGGGAGTTATCTCGTTTTTTACGACGCCAGCTTTTGCCGACACGCTGGAACTGAAGAATGGAAGTGTAATCAAGGGAACGTACGTCGGCGGGACGGAAACGCAGATCAGTTTTCGCGTGGGCTCGACTGTTCAGCAGTACGCGACTGCCGACATCGCTTCGTTGAAGTTTGATTCGAGCGCGCCGGCGGTGAGTGCTGCACCACAACCGGCCGCCGAATCCACGCCCGCGGGAAATGCGAGTTCCGTGAAGCCACACCCGGCGCTGGTGACCAGGTCCGAAACCAACGCTGGCACGGCAGCTTCAAACAATTCCACCGTCGCGAATTCAGCAGCTGGGACGCGCGCCGGAGTGACAGTGCCTTCCGGCACTCGGCTCGTGGTGCGGACGATTGACGCAGTGGATTCAGACACGAACCATCCCGGCGACAAGTTCATGGCGTCACTGGAAGAGCCCCTTTATGCGGGTGATCGCATTGTCGCGGAAAAGGGAGCGTCCGTTTACGGGCGTCTGCAGCAGATTCAGGAATCCGGCCAGCTCTCCGGACGGGCACAGCTGCGGCTCGCGCTGACGGGCATCGTAATAGACGGACTAACCGTTCCTGTTTCCACCGGAGATTACGAGCTCTCAGGCAAGTCTCGGGGCGCAAGCACAGCAAAGAAAGTGGGAGGCGGTGCAGCTCTCGGGGCGGTAATCGGGGCGATTGCCGGCGGGGGAAAGGGCGCCGCCATCGGTGCGGGCGTCGGGGCTGGCGCAGGCACCGCCGTCCAGGTTATGACCAAAGGCGACCAGATTCACGTTCCCAGCGAGACGCTGCTGGAGTTCTCGCTGAACCAGCCGATCAGCCTTCCGGCTCGATGAACTCTTGAGCTGCTGCCGGGCTCAGAAAGGCCGGCGGCAGTTTCCAATCATCTACTCTGTATGGCTTTCGATTCTTAGGCGGGAGCAGAGCTTCGTGTTATACTGAGCTTGCGTTAGAAAGAACATGGTTTTTCTGCAAGCGCTCCTCAGTGCACCTGCCGAAACACTCGATTTTCTCTCCAGCGTCAAAATCAACACTTCAGGAATTAGAAGAAAATGGAACAAGGTACAGTTAAGTGGTTCAACGCCGCTAAGGGCTTCGGCTTTATCACCCGTCAGAGCGGAGAAGATGTTTTCGTGCATTTTTCCGCGATCCAGAGCAACGGCTTCCGCAGTTTGGAAGAGGGGCAGGCGGTTGAATTCACCGTCACCAAAGGCAAGAAGGGGTGGCAGGCAGAGAACGTGAGAGCGCTGTAAACATCTCCCGATCTTTCAAAAGGGCGGCTTCGGCCGCCTTTTTCTTTTCTGCATACTTCCATCAGCAACTTCCAGCCAGCCGCAGCCCGAGGGCTCTCTTCCGGGACATCTCCCTCCCTTACGTGTCCATCCGACTCATAAATAGCTGATAAGTCCTGATCTGGAGTAATGGAGATGAGAGACGTACGTAATCGAGTGGTCGTGATTACCGGCGCTTCCAGCGGCTTTGGCCGGGGCGCAGCAGAGAAGTTCGCCCGCAACGGAGCACATGTGGTGCTGGCCGCCCGCCGGGGAAACCTGATTGAGCGGCTTGCAAACAGGCTGCAGAAGAAGGGAGTTCGGGCGTTGGCGGTGGAAACCGACGTGAGCGATCGCGGACAGGTAGAGAACCTGGCCGAGCGCGCTTTGCGAGAGTTCGGACGAATCGACGTCTGGATCAACAACGCTGGAGTAGCCACCTACGGGCGCTTTAACGATTCGCCCATCGAGGAGCATGAGCAGGTGATCAAGACAAACCTTCTCGGCCCGATGTACGGCTCGCGAGTAGCGCTGGAACAGTTCCGCCGCCAGGGCCATGGCGTACTGATAAATGTAGGATCGTTCGCAGGGGTCGCCTCGTTTCCTTACGGCGCTTCCTACACGGCTTCAAAGCACGCCATCCGTGGCTTCGGCACGGCCTTGCGCCAGGAACTGGAAGCCAACAACGAGAGCGCGAATATTCACGTATGCACCGTGGAGCCCACGTCCATGGACACACCTTTCTTCGAGCACGCCGCCAACCATACCGGGCATGCTGTCAGGCCGATTCCACCAGTCTATGATCCGCAGCTCGTGATTGACGCGATCTATGAGATTACGCTGAACCCGAAACCCGAAGCTGTTGTTGGCAGCCGCGGCAAAGTGGGAGCGGTGGTCGGTAAGGTGGCGCCGCGAGTCATGGAGAAGCAGATGGCCCATCGCACACACAGCGCCATGATGGAAAACAACGAGTGGGCCAGCGATTCGCCCGGGAACCTGTTTGCGCCCATGCTTTCCGGAGCCGGCGTACGCGGCGGCTGGACCGGCAAGTCGACTGGTGGCAAGGTTGCAAACACTCTCGTGTCGCTCGGGGTTTCCGCGGCAGCCGGCTGGGGACTTTGGAAATGGTCGCAGCAGGAGTCTTCACGTCGTCGTCCGCGGGCAGCAGCCTAGTTCATTGCTTTCTATAATCAGAGGCAGAACCTGGTGAACGGGTCGCGCCGTTCACCAGCGTCACGCTCCGTGAAAACCCTTCTCGCCATGATGCGTTACTTCCATTACATGGTCGGGATCACCACGCCCACGAAGGAACAGGAAAAGGTCATTCTGCTGGTATGGATCGGGATCGCCGCCGGCCTGGTAGCGATCGGCGTGCTGTTCGCGGTGTTCGCAGTGCCGCACATCTTGCACCATTAGTGGTCGTCAATCATGCGGCTTTGCGCAAGCGGTTCTTTGCGAAGACCCGGTCAGCGCCGAAATAGAGCGATCTCAGCTCGTCCTTACCAAGGGCGCGCGTGAGTTCCATTGCACTTACAAACACGACCAGAAGCATGGTCAGCCAGATCACGTTGGCCCATGTGTGTGGCAACATCATTTCCTGCCAGGCTCGAGCGTGAGAAGCATAGAATCCTGCACCTCTGAACAAATTCGTGACCAGCGGTTCCAGATAGAGAAACACCACGGTTGCAGCTGTGTAGATCGATGCCTTCCACACTACATTCCGCACCAGTGGCTTGCCCGGAAACGCGTCAATAAATGGAAGCATATCAACCAGAAGCAGCACCTTGGCCACGATGAATCCTCCCAAAAAGGACTTGGTCAGGGTGGCAAGTTCAACTGTAGAGCCTCTGGTGAGCAGCCCGTTCGCGACGTGGATGAGGCAGAAGCCGGTGGAGAAGAAAAGCGCTACCACCAGAATCTTGCGCACTTCCTCGCGTATTTTCGTGGCGAATGAAGACATAAGTTGGGTGAGAAGTAGAGCCGACGAGAAAGTTACGCTGCTCGCCTCTCGTACGTTGTAGTTGCAATGGTTGGCAGTCTGCGAAGTGCGGTCGCGAGTCCCACCAGCGATGCGCCCTCCAGGATCATGTCGACGCCTATCGCGAAGCCAATGAACCACAAGCTGGAACGCGGCATTTGCGCCAGCAGCACAATACCGAGAATCACGGATACGACTCCCGAGAAAGCTGCCCAGCCCCAACGCGGGAGTTGCAGCGTGAAAGCGCCGATCGACCGGAACATTCCGCCCACCACGAAGAAGGCCGCCAGCACTAGAGTCGCGCCCAACGCTCCTACCACCGGGTAACGAATGAGCACATATCCCGTGAAGCCGCGCAGCAATGCGCCGAGCAGGGAAAGAAAAAATCCATTCCACGTTTTGACGCGAAACGCATGGACGAGTTCGACGATCCCGCTGATCACGAGCATCCAGCCGAAAATCAGCATTGTGGCGAGTGTCGCGGCAACATCGCTTGCAATACAGATGAGTCCTGTGACGATTAGAACTATCCCGAGGACAAGAAACCAAACCCAGGAACTGCGTACTCTTTCAATACCGCCAAGGACCGGCTCTATGATCAGTGGTCTCGTTACCATCACACATCTCCTCTCGCCTTTAGAAAGCCATTAGCTGGATCCCGCTTCTGCGATGCGTGCAAACGCCCGCTCCGGACAGAAGACTGATGGCAGGCCTGATCGAAACGCCCGCCACTTAGCCCGTGCAGAGTGCGAATCAGAGAATCGAAATGAACAACACTATTAAATAACCGCGAGCGTTTTCCAAAGAGAGGAAACGTAGGCTTGAATTCGCCCGATTGCCCGATAATCAACCTTTGATGGAGCGGTTGACCGGCATTCAAGCGCGACGAAAGCTTCTCCAGATGATCCTTCAGGCGTTTCTAACTGCTGGGGCGCCAACACAAAGCTCGCCATAGATGCTGAGGCAGAAAGCCTTCAGTGACTATTCGTATCTGAGCGCAACCAGGGGGTTCACTTTCACAGCTCGTCGTGCCGGAATGTAGCAGGCGAACAGGGCGACCACAGTTAGCATTACGCCCACAGCGGCATACGTCAGTGGATCATGCGAGCTGACCCCGAAGAGTTGGCTGGCCATAAGGCGCGTGAGCGCCAGGGCAGCGGCCACGCCAATGAGCACGCCGAGGACTGCCATTCGCAAACCCTGACCGAGGATAAGGCGCATCACGTCGGCCGCTTGTGCGCCAAGCGCTATGCGCACACCAATCTCATGCGTGCGCTGTCCAACCAGTTGAGAAATCACCCCATAGATGCCAATGCATGATAAGAGCAATGCAAGCGTCGCAAGCCCGCTGAGCAAAATCATTGACAGCCTCCGCGGAGCCAGGGAATCGTCCAGTACGCCCTGCATGGTCTGCACTCCGTAAACGACTTCACGCGGATCCAGATCGGCCACGGCGTGGCGGACCTGTCCCATGATGGCCTTTGGATCGCCCTCAGCGCGCAACACAACTGCGGCGCCACCAGCCGCCAGCGGCATGATCTTCTCTGGCAGTTGCATGAATGGGTAGAAGAACTGCGCCTGGATGGTCGAAGCCGAATCGCCGCCCGGACCCCACTGCTTTACGTGCCCCACCACGCCCACGATCTCGGCGTCCACGTTGAACTGCTCAAGGTGGACGTGCTTTCCAATGGGCTCTTCCTGCTGGAAGTAAGTGCGGGCAAAAACGTCATCGATGTCGATCACCACGGGCGCGTTCTCGTCATCCTGGGGCGTAATGAATCGGCCTCGTTCCAGCGTGATTCCCATTGCCTGCAGAAAGCCGTTTTCGGCAAGATAGAACATTGACTGAGGCAATTCGTTGTCATTGGCAGGCCGGGGACGGCCTATGATCCAGAATGGAAGTGAAGAGTCATGGATCATGGGTCGCGACCCGAGCGTGACAGAAACGGCGTCTACGCCCGGGATGGACAGCATCTTTTGGTCGAACTGGCGCAGGCGCGCGCGTGTTTCTGCGGATGTCGTATTCGGCGCCGATGGCATTGAGACATTAAACGTGATCGCGTGGCTGGGATTGTAACCAGGACTTACGCGCCAGAGAGCCCTCAGGCTGCGAAGCATCAGCCCCGCGCCGATGAGCAGCACCAGGGCCAATGCAACTTCCCCGGCCACGAAGGTTTTCTGTAGCCGCTGTCGGGCGCCGCCTGAGCCACGTCCGCTTTCCTTGAGGACCTCCTGCACGTTGATACGGGAGGATTTCAGCGCGGGCGCAAGCCCGAAGATGAAAGCTGCCATTAGCGAGACGGCCGCGGTAAAGAACAGCACTCGTACATCCAGCGAGAGTTCACTCGCGCGCGGGATTATGCCCGGCAGGATCTTTAACAAGATCTTCGTGCCATAAATAGCGAGCACCAGGCCAAGTGTCCCTCCGAGGCCGGCGAGCACGAAACTTTCCGTCAGCAATTGGCGGATTACCCGTATGTGGCTCGCGCCCAGGGCCGCACGCACGGCAAATTCGCGAGTGCGGCCAAGCGAACGAACCAGCAGAAGGTTGGCAACATTGGCGCAGGCAATCAGCAACAGGAAACCGACGGCTGCGAGCAACACGAGCAGGAAGGGCTGCACGTTACCTACAATGTCCTGTTTCATGGGCACGAGTTTGATGCCGGAGTTTCTGTTGGCGATGGGATAGGCGGCCGCAAGACTGCGGGCCACCACGCCCATATCAGCCTGTGCTTCTGTAACTGCAATGTTTGGTTTCATCCGGCCGATCACGCGGGCACTCACGCTGATGCGTCTATCGCGGAATGAGGGGTCCTTCCACTGGCCGATCGGTGTATAGACGTCGCGCTCCTGTCCGTAAAAAGTGAAGCTTGCTGGAATCACTCCCACCACAGTGTAGGAGGTGCCGTTCAGGATGAGCGATGTTCCGATTACATCTGCCGCTGAGCCAAACCTTCGTTTCCACACCCCGCCGCTGAGCACCACCACCGGTCCGGCCCCGGGTTGATCGTCGTCGGCGCGGAAGGTGCGGCCGAGAATGGGATTGACGCCCAGCGTAGCAAAGAAGTCCGTGGAAACCATGTAGCCGCTCAACCGTTCAGCTTCACCTGAGCCTGTGACGTTGTAGTCCTGGTTGCGGTAGATGGCCATCGAGGAAAACGTCTGGTTCTGCCGTTGCCAATCCAGGAAGTTGAGGTAGGTTGCGGGACCACGGTCCACGCCCGGCGTGGTGGCGTAAACCGCCACGAGTTGCTCAGAATGCGGATAGGAAAGTGGATTGAGCAACACGCCGTTGACGATCGTGAACAGCGCTGTGTTAGCGCCGATGCCGAGCGCAAGCGTGATCACGGCGATTGCGGCGAACCCGGGCGACTTACGGAGAATCCGGATAGCGTAGCTCAAATCCTGCGAGAGATTGGTCATAGGCACGTTTCGTTGGACGATGAAGCGCGTCCAATCGTAACCAGCGCAAGTACGGAGTGCAAGACGGCTAGAAGAGGTCAGACATCGGCTTTGCAGTGGCGGCCGCCCCGGGGAATGTCTTGACGCCCAGCAGCTGAAGCGTGGTCCGCAGCAGATTCTGGTGCTGGTAGAACGTAGCAGACTTGAAACCCCGTTTTACCTTCGGTCCGATCACGACCGCCGCAACGTGCCCTCCGCCGTGAGCTGTGTCTGTGTTGAAGCCCTCATCGAACACGATGATCAGCACGCCATTGGTCTGGAATGACAAATTAGCGAGCAGAGGCGCGATATGGCTCTTCAGCCAGGCGTCCGCGGTCTGGAGTTTCTGCGCATTGGTGCAGCCGGTGGGAGCGACAGGACAGTCATGCGCGTCGTGATTCAGATTGGGAACGATGAAGGAGAAATTCGGCAGCGTATGGTTCGTGAGGTCGGCAGAAAACTGCGAGAAGGGAACCAGGTTCAGCCGCTGAACGCTGCTGTTAACCACATCAGAGAAGAACGAGAGCGGATTATGCCGGCGTACATAGGGATACACATCCGGCCCCAGATACCCGCGAGCGGGGAGCGATTCCGCGTAGCTCTTCCAGGTTTTGCCCGCTGTGAGAAGGTGGCGCACGATGTTGTCATGGGTCACCGTGGCGGTGCTTGAGTCATTATTTGTGATAAGGCTGCCCGCGCTGAGCATGAAGTAGTTGCCGATGGAAGGATGGGTATTGGCGTAATACTGTGTTGCCAATCCGTACTTCGCGGCGAGGCCGTTCAGGTATGGCATGTTTGCGCTGCCGATGACCGCGGAATAACTGTTATTTTCTTCGAGAACCACTACAACATGCGATGCAGCGGGTAGTTGCGCCCGTGCGGCGCCGGAGACGATGAGTAGAGTCAGGGAGATGGCAAAGCGTTTCATGGCACTCTCCAGGGTAGAAGCTCGCAGGTGTGAATCGAAGTGCTGTAAAGCGGGTTGCCCAGGCCCAGAAATCCATCTAGTGCGCGGGATGCGCCAGTTCCTGCTGCAGTTCGACCAGCGGCTGCTGGCTGACGCGAATCACGCCGCTATGCGGCCGGTCCAATCCGACAATCAGTGACATCACCATCGAGATCGAGAAGACCATCATGGCGGTGGAAAGAAGATGGCGATGGCCGGTCATTCCGAAGTCATACGTGACCAGGAGAACGGCGATCAAACCGATTACAGCATTCACATACACAACGCTTTCCGGGACGTGCGCCACAAAGCTGATCCAGCGGGAGCCGGCCACATCGTAGGCATTGTTCAACGACTCCATCAGAAGCGCAACCGGCATGGAGTGAGGGTCTTTCCGGGCCAGGACGACCGTACGCGACCAGATTTCATTTTGTAACCGCGCATCTTCCTTTCTTCCTTGCTCGATGATTCGCATATTCAGTGCATTGAGCGAGACGTACAACCTGCTGGCAGCATACTGCCGCAGCAAATTTTCAAGTTCCAGGCTCTCTGGTTCGGGCAATGCCTGCATTCGGAGGTAGGCTGTTTTGATAGCGCTGGCTTCCTCCAGCACAAGCCGGCGTCGCGTGTCGAAGCGTGAAACCGACATGGACATGGTGAAACCCAATAACAATCCCATGATGCCGAGAATTGAGGCGGCAACCATCGGCACCAGAGCTTTTGTTTTGTCCTCAACTCTTGATCTCAGCCCCAGCTTGAATCCGATCTCGCAACTTGCCGCCATTGCTATCAGGAATAGGGTCGTCATGAGCCATTCCGGCAGCCCGAAGAAGCTATCCGGCGTTATGCGTCCCATGACATTCCCTACCATGCAGTCAGAAGTACTCTGTCTGATTGAAGTGATGATGCCCGTTCGCTTCGAGGTTGGACTTTGCATTCATGTTCAAGTAGCAGCGTCGAGTCTTTACAATGATTCAATAAGGAGCGGTTGACCAGCGTGACCAATCCCGACACCCCGCTTCCGCCGTGGGCGGACCTGTTGATCGCCGACCTGGACGACGCTGATCGTGCCGCGGAGCAGCTGACGTCCGGACTAAGCGAGGACGATCTGAATTGGCATCCCGCCGCCGGTGCGTGGAGCGTGGGACAGTGCCTCGAGCATCTGGCGATTACGAATGAGGTGTACTTGCCGCCGATTTCAGCTTCGTTTTCGGCCCAGCCAGATTCAGTGGTTCAGGAGATAACTCCGGGCTGGTTTGCACGCTGGTTCATGCAGAACTTCATTGAGCCTTCCCCCAAAACAAAGCGCGCCCGCGCGCCGGGCAAGATCGTGCCCAGCCAACGTGTGGCGCTTTCCGTGGTGCAGCGTTTTCGGCAAGGGAACGATGCCGTGCGGGAAATGATTCATCGCGCCGCCAGTCACGACGTCAACCACCTTCGATTCAAGAATCCCTTTGTTCCTCTGCTGCGCTTTACTGTCGGCTCTGGATTTTTGATCATCACGCGCCATCAGAAGCGACACTTGTTGCAGGCCGAACGAGTAAGGCAGTCGGCGGAGTTCCCAAGATAAAGGTTCAATTTCTGGCCCGCGGCTTCGAAACAGGAGGCGTGGGACTGGGAGTTGGTGTTGATGAACCCATACCGGCTTCTGCAGGACTTGTTGTCGGGCTCGGAGTTGGACTGCTGGATATAGACGATTCCGTGGGCGTCGGACTTGGAGACGGACTCGGGCTGGGTGTTTCTGCGGCACTCGGCGTTTCCGTTGGAGTTGCCGTCGGAGTCGGCGTCGGCGTCACGTTGGACGGAGTTAGGGTCGATGGGGTCGAGGTGGGCGAAGGGCTGGGACTCTGCTGTGCCGCTACGCGGGATGAGAGGCTGAAAACAATCGCACAGATAATTATTGTTGCGCCCATATATCGAAGCATGACTTCACCTCCCGATGGTCTGGTTTTATGTGCGATTCAGTGCATCAAGATCGGGTTGTGCAGATTGGCGCCCGTGATGGTTTTCTCGAGTTACCCAAAAGAACTACGCCTTCCAGCCCTTGCTGTGCGAACCTCTACTTCGCTGAGCTTCGCCACTGGACAGAAGGTGTCGTAAAAATACGGTCCTCTCGGCTGGTAAAACTGCGCATTCCAGCTTTGGACCAGCTGTTCTAATCTGGTTTCCGCAGCAGTGTCTCACCGAGGAGAAGCCCGTGAGGATTCGCGCAATATTGGGCCGAGCCGTTGGCAGCACTCTTTTAGTCATTGTCGCCATAAGCGCATGGGCACAAAAAATCGAGACCGGTCATGACAAGGCGGCGGATTTCAGCCGTTACAAAACGTACGCAGTCGTCCCACGCGATGCGCCCGCGATGAATCCCATGATCGGAACGCTGATCGACGGCACTGTGGAGAACCAGCTGAACCAGAAAGGTTTGCATAAAGTAGATTCCGATCCCGACCTGCTGGTGAAAACCTATGGCGGTCCCAGCGACATGCAGAGTTCCTATGCTGCCAGTGACCCGAACTACACCGGAAGCGGTGGCATTCCATTGACTGGCACGGATATGTGGACCGGTTCGGCGAGTCCCATGCCGCTGCCGCCAGTCGTGAAGGGCCAACTGACAGTTGACCTGATTGACGCGCGGCAAAAGCATCTCGTCTGGCGCGCGACCGCCAAAGGCAAGATGGATCCCGACGATCGCAAGAAGCTCCTCGATCAGGCCAACAAGGCGGTGGAGAAGATGTTCAAGGAGTATCCGCCGTCTTCGAAGTGAAGCGCCTCCCGATATCCCCATAGTCAGTGCGCTCCGGCCGGTGCTTCAGCACGTTGGGCCAAGCCAACCTCGGCGGATCGTGGCGCCGCGCTTGCGACAGAAAGGATCACTCCGGCGAAAAGCAGCGTATCTGCAAAGTAGTTGATCCCTTCCACTTTCACTAGTATTCCCGGATCGCCCAAAGCGAACACCAGAACCGGCCCATAGATCACGAGTACGAGCAGCAGAAGCCAACCGCCGACGCACGCTGCAACACTCCGCGCTTTCTGGTTCAGCAGAATGCTTCCACCAGCAACAAGAAGAGCTGCGCCAGTCACATAGTCAATCAGCGCGCGTTCAGGAAGCCATAGCGGCATTTCTTTCTGGAGAGGGACTCCAGGCAGTCCCAGGGGATGGAGAAAATGTTCGACACCGAAAAAGAATGCCGCAATCGCCACCAGTATGCGGCCGACCGTAAGCAACATGGTCTTGCCGCGTCCCGTCCATCCATCTTTTGCGTTTGCCGCAAGAATCCAGCCGGCGCCACCGAATGACATCTCGCGGAACACGATCGTCCATGTAAATCTGGCGTTAAGGTGGCGGAGCGCGAAAGGCAAATAGAGCATTGCGACAAACGAGAGCATCATGATTCCGAACAGCAGGCCGGACCAGCGCACACCGATCCTGGTGGCAATGCTCAGCGCAGCGGCGATCAGCGCGCAGCCAACGAAATATACCCAGAACATGCGCCATGGCATGTACCGCGGTACAAGGTCTTTCACGAATTGTGGCCCGAAAAGATGCAGCGCACCAAAGACCGCCAGCGGCGCAGCCACGCACAAGTTGCTCAGCGCAACAATTTTGTCCAGGCCGCGGGCTTCGGCGATGTCTGTTCTCGCCACCCAGAATCCGATGATTAAGAGTGCGAGTCCGGCCGCGCACATTGCGGTCGCGGTCGGGGCACCTGCAATGAAGATGGCAAGAATGGCCGGGTGCATAGATCTCCCGTTGTCCGTCTAACTTTGGACGAATCAATTCATCAAACGTAATGGGGCTGTTAAACGTCTGGAATCCTGGAACTGCCTTCGCCGCTCCATGCCAGCGCAGGCTCTTGGTCGGAACGCGGCCAGATTTCCGGGTGCTGCATGATGAGTCGCGCACAGGTGTTCCATCTCAGAATGGCCTTGTCATTTCCAGGCGTGGCAAAACTCGTGGCCTTTTCATAGTGATTCATGGCTTCGCGCAGCATGTGATACGCCGAAGTGCCGCTGCCTGCCGCGCCCTCGCGGATTCGCGCATTCCCCAGGCGTTCCCAGATGATGCCGGCATAGTAGGCCTGCTCGTAGTCGCCTTTCAGCTGAGCAAGTGCTTCCTGTGCTGCTTTCGGGGAAACATTGGCACGGAACTGGTCCGTTCGCGCCAGGAGAAGCGAAATCAGCGCCTGCTGGTGGTCGGGAACCACGGCAAGGATGTCCAGGCAAATGCTTTCCGCAAGCGCCGGTTCGTTCAACAACCGGTAACGCTCCACCTTGGCGAGCGCTTCGGGAATGCTTTCTACGGAAATGGATTTCAATTGGAACTGCATAACATCTCCTAGCTTTTCGAATTACTGGTGTCCGAATTACTGAACATCCGGAACAGCTTTGATACCGGATCAAAGAAGCGGTCCACCACGCGCTCCTTGAGCGGAATAATCGCGTTGTCAGTAATCGTGATGTTTTCCGGGCAAACCTTGGTGCAGCATTTGGTTATGTTGCACAGGCCAATGCCGAAATCTTCCCGCAGCTGTGGCACGCGATCCTCCACATCCAATGGATGCATCTCCAGGGCAGCGGCATAAACCAGAAAGCGCGGCCCAATGAACTGGTCATGCATGTGGTGATCGCGTAATACGTGGCAGACGTCCTGGCAGAGGTAACACTCAATGCACTTGCGAAACTCTTGTACCCTTTCAACATCTTCCTGGGCGATACGCCAGGTTCCGTCTTCAGCGTCGGGCTTCCGCGGCTTGAATTTCGGAATGCGCCGCTTCACCTCGTAATTCCACTTTACGTCTGTGACCAGGTCTCTTACATGGGGAAAGGTCTTCATCGGTTCAATGGTGATTGGCTTATCCACGGGCAGGGTGTTCATGCGCGTCATGCACATCAGCTTCGGCATGCCGTTGATTTCAGCCGAGCACGAGCCGCATTTTCCCGCTTTGCAATTCCAGCGGACCGCAAGATCACCAGCCTGTTCCGCCTGTATCTGATGGACAACGTCCAGCACCACCATGCCGCTGGCGACTTCCGTTGTATAGTCCTGGAATTTTCCCTGGCCTTTTTCTCCGCGCCAGATCCGGAATGTTGCCGTCGCCATTACTTCATCTCCTCGATAACCTGCTTCAGTTCCTGCGGCATCCCCGGTATGGGCTCGCGCGTAAACAGCGGTGAGCCATCAGCGCCTTTTCGCACCACGAAGTTGAACGTCCCGAACTTCGCATCTTTCTCCGGGTAATCATCGCGGAAATGAGCGCCGCGGCTTTCCTTGCGCTCCAATGCGGCCCGCGCGACCATTTCTGAGACCGTCAGCAGGTTGTGCAGATCAAGTGCCGTGTGCCAGCCGGTGTTGTATTCACGGTTTCCCTCCACACTCACTCGCTCACTTGCCGCTTTCAGTTCCTGGATGCGACTAAGAGCCTGCAACATCTCTCCTTCCTGGCGGACGATGCCCACCAGGTCCTGCATCACGTCCTGCAAGGTATGTTGCACGGTGTAAGGATTGTCAGGCCCGTTGCGTTCGAACGGCCGAAGCGCCGCCTTCTCCGCTGACTCCAATTCAAAAGCATTGATCGCGCCCAGCGAATGTTCCTTGGCGAAGCTCGCAGCGTATTCACCAGCGCGCTTTCCAAAGACCAACAGGTCAGACAGGGAATTTCCGCCCAGCCGGTTGGCTCCATGCAAACCGGCCGCGCACTCTCCGGCCGCGAACAGCCCAGGCACATCTGACATTTGCGAATCCGCGTCAACTCGAACGCCGCCCATCATGTAGTGAGTGGTAGGGCCGACTTCCATCGGCTCCTGCGTGATGTCGATATCGGCAAGCTGCTTGAACTGGTGATACATGCTCGGCAGCTTCTTCTTTATATGTTCCGGAGCGTTGGGAAGTTTTGCCTTGATCCATGCGATATCCAGAAACACGCCGCCGTGCGGGCTTCCGCGGCCTTCACGCACTTCCCGCCGGATGCAGCGGGCCACGTGATCGCGCGTCAGCAGTTCGGGCGGACGCTTCGCCTCCTTGTCCCCTTGCGTGTACCGCCAGCCTTCTTCTTCTGAGCTGGCAGTCTGATTCACGTAGAGCGGGGGAATGTCCTTGAACATGAACCGTTCGCCTTCGCGATTCCGCAGCACTCCACCTTCGCCGCGCACGCCTTCGGTGACGAGAATCCCGCGGACGCTCGGCGGCCAGATCATTCCCGTGGGATGGAACTGCACGAACTCCATGTCCATGAGCGCCGCGCCGGCGTCATAAGCGAGCGCGTGACCGTCGCCGGTGTATTCCCAGCTGTTGCTGGTGATTTTGTATGCTCTTCCGATTCCGCCTGT
>DATAEJ010000197.1:0-4858 GCA_036258095.1 Candidatus Angelobacter sp.
GACTGTTCGTAGGGAACCCGTTCTCGAACGATGTGACCATCATCAACACGCAACCTTAAGCTCTGCGCAAGTTGGCGCTGGCATTCGCTTGTGCCGGCTTGACCGCAGTCCACGTTGTTCCGATTGTGGCGGTGAAAACCGCCACAATTCTTTTACGCTCTAGTCAGTAAATCACTTGCGCATCATGTGGCAAACTTATGTGGACATGATCATTGAGTTTTCCAAGCAGCAGCGCGCCGATGCGAGCGCGTCCCTCAAGCGCTATTTTCGGGAGAACATGCCTGAGCCCATCGGCGATCTCGCGGCCGACATGATGCTGAACTACATCCTTGAAGAAATCGGGCCGGTGATTTACAACCGCGCCGTGGCTGACGCGCAGGCACGGATGCAGCAGCGCGTTCAGGACCTGGATGGCGAGCTCTACGCCGAACCGTTCCAGTACTGGCCCAATCTCGATAAGAAAAAGAAGAGGTGAACTACGATCCGTAAATCTCCCCGTGCCGTTACCTCAGCGGCTAAAGCCGGGCCCTTGATCGTTCTTTACCGCAAGCCTGAAGGGCCTGATCCACGCTTTCCGTTCCGCTGCCACCTATCCTGCTCGAGGGTGGCCGTCCTGTCTCGCCCTGCTGTAGTAAATTCTCCTCGTGCCCTCAATCAAATCCATCTGCGTGTTCTGTGGCTCGTCATTTGGAGCCAGGCCTGCGTACAAATCCGCTGCCGAAGAGCTGGGCCGGTTACTGGCTGGACGCGGTATTCGTCTGGTTTATGGCGGAGGATGTGTCGGGTTGATGGGCGCGATCGCCGACGCCGCGCTCGCGGCCGGAGGCGAGGTGATCGGAGTGATCCCCGATTCGCTGATGCGGCGCGAAGTAGGACACCGAGGCGTGACTAAACTTCATGTCGTCGAGACCATGCACCAGCGCAAAGCGCTTATGGCGGACCTCTCTGACGCGTTCATCGCACTCCCCGGCGGCTTTGGCACTATGGAGGAAATGTTTGAGATCGTCACCTGGTCGCAGCTGGGAATCCAGCACAAGCCGTGCGGTCTGCTGAATGTGGAACATTACTGGGCAGACATACTGCGTGCCATCGATCACGCCGTCGAGGAACGATTTGTGCGGACTGAAAATCGCCACCTTATCCTGGTGGCGGAAAATTCGCATGACATGCTGGAAAAGCTGGAGCACTGGCACGCTTCGTCGCACATTGAAAAATGGATGGACGAGGCCCGACGATGATCTCAGACTCACAACGCTGGATGCTGATCGTGTTTGCGGCAGCAATCCTTTCTTACCGGCTGTGGACTGCATTCCTGGTTTTTATCGCGCTGCTTGCCGAATCAGGCGGCAAGAACTCTCAACCGTTTCTGGCTCTGGCACTACTATGGCCGGTGGCAGAACTGGCGTGGACTTGGCTATGCCGCCAGCATGATGGTCGAATTGCAGCTTGCCTCCTAGGTCCCGCTTATCAAGCCGTAAGACCGTCATTCGATGCGGTTCTTTGGCTAATGAAGCGAGCATATAGCGTGCTGGGGAAAACCATGGCCGAGCAGATCAGATGGCTTCTAACCGGACCTTGAAGCGTCGCGCAGTTGATTAGACTTCACGTCTGCACTCTTTGTTTTCTTGTCGTGCAACCCACTCTATTACCTGAGATTAATGCTGACAGCGACAAGGCCCCTCAATCGGCTCTAACCCTTCGGGTTGCGTCATGTCAACTTGAGACTTGTACGCGATTCCACAACCTCGCGCAATGTGCTCGCCTGACATGGTCGCAAGCAAGAGGCTAACAAGATGCACCAGCCGCGTAATTTTATCTATGTCCTTGTGTTAGCGACCATTCTCGCGGTAAGCCCGGACCGGGCGTGGGCGCATGCGATCATCGTGGAGAGTACCCCCAAAATGAATGGCGTGGTAACCGGGCCTCTGCTGGAGGTGAAATTGCGCTTCAATTCGCGGATTGACGGCAGCCGGTCGAAGTTGACCCTCGTCTCACCTGACGGCACTTCGCATGCAATGAAACTTTCCCAGCAAACTTCCCCGGACTTGTTGCTGGCGGAGGTTCCAAACCTTCATCCGGGCAAATACCAACTGCACTGGCAGGTCCTGGCGAGCGACGGCCATATCACACGCGGGAGCATCCCCTTCAGCGTCGTTCTCTAGAGGTTTCATGCGAACTCAGTCGCTGTTCGGGATCATCGCCGTCGTACTACGCGCAGCCACCCTGATCTTTCAATCCCTGATCATCGGCGGCATCGTCTTTCACCGCTGGATCGCGGCAGATGGCAAGCGCCCAACGGGGATCGCGTTGGTGCGTCTGTCTGCCGTGGCTCTCGCGGCCACACAGGTCCTGTATCTTGGCTTCAACACAGCCGTACTCGAGGATAGCCTGGGAGTGGGCCTGTTCAATTTAGCTTCGGCAAATTTTTTCGCGGCAGGCCTTGTAACGGTGGTTGCAGCGGTCGCGATCGCCGCCATTCCTTACCGCCGCTTGGCGCACCCTGGTAACCTGGCTATCGTTCTTGCGCTGGTGGTGTTAGCTTGCGGAGTGCTCGTCAGCCATGCTGTTTCGCGGATGGATAACCTGGCTTTTCTGGCCGCGTCCACATTGGTGCATCAATGCTCAGCGGCGATATGGATTGGCGGATTGCCGCAACTGTGGCTGAACCTTCGAGTCTCCAATCCTCTGCGAGAATCCCGGACCGCCCAACGCTTTTCCCGGCTTGCCCTCTCCTCGGTTGTAGCGCTTCTTGGTAGCGGGATGGCCATGGCATTCCGATACATCGATTCCCCGGCAGCGATCTACGGAACGTCCTACGGCGTTATGCTCGCCGTTAAAGCCCTATTCCTGGGAGTGCTCATCTGTATCGGCGCGCTCAATCGCATGCTGCTTCGCTCACCGGATCGCAACCGCACGACGGTTCTATTGCGCCGCGTGCTTGAAGCTGAAATCGGTATCGGAGTCACGGCCATTCTCGCGGCAGCATCGCTGACGTCACAGCCCCCTGCTATCGATCTCAAACTCGGAAGGGTTTCCGCCGCAGAAATCTACGATCGCATGAAGCCCTCGTGGCCCAGACTCAGCAGTCCCGAACTCTCGGCGGTCTCCGCCTCCACGTTGCAGGCGACCAAGCAAGCGGAACGAGAGGGGCTGCCGCCTCCTCCTCCCGTTCAGGCGAGCAGCCCCGGGGATATCGCGTGGTCAGAATACAACCACCATTGGGCCGGCGTGTTTGTTCTGTTCTTAGGCCTGCTGGGCGCACTGGCACAGACACGTGGTTACAGAAGCATGCGGTATTGGCCGTTGATCCTGGTTGGACTGGCCGCGTTCATCTTCCTCCGTGCCGATCCTGAGGGTTGGCCTCTTGGACCGGACAATTTCTGGGAATCCATCCAGGACGGGGAAGTTTTGCAACACAAGGCATTCGCTTTGCTGATTGTTCTGTTCGCGGTTTTTGAGCTTCGGGTACAACTCGGTAAGGCCAGCGCGCGCGCGGCCTACCTATTCCCCGCGGTCTGTGCGCTCGGCGGCGCGCTTCTGCTGACACACTCGCATTCGCTGGACAACATCAAGGAACAAGTGCTGGCTGAGTTGAGCCATGCTCCGATTGCGATTGTCGCGGTTCTGGCGGGATGGTCGCGCTGGCTGCAGGTGCGCTTGCCTGCTGGCCAAGGCGGACTTGCTTCCCGCATATGGCCGGCTTGCTTTGTCGTGATCGGCGCAATTTTGCTTAACTATCGAGAGGCCTGATAATGCGATGCGCAAGCAGACGGCAAGTTGAACCCCGCTTAAGTCGGAAAATTCGCGCTTGACTCCGGTGCAAATGGTCTGGACTTTGAGCGTTGTTCCCAGCGGCAATTCCGCAGTGAGGGTCTGCTGCTGGGCCGCGCGTGTAGTGTGGTCGCGCGGCATCAAAACTGAAGTACGACGTGCCGCAAACGTTTTAAACAGCAGGTGAGCTGATGATCAAACGCATGCTGAAGCGAATGGACATATGGTCTCTGATCGTGGTGCTCCTCACTTTTGTTCTCTTCGCGATTGCGCTGGCGCTGGTGAAGGGATTTACACACGATCTATTGCTGGAAGGCGGCGTGTTTCTTGTCTCCGCGAAGCTGATAATCATGGCGCATAAGAGCGCCGTTCATACCGAAATGATGGAAGAGCGGCTCGATCAGATCCTGGAAGCCATACAGCAGCGCACCGGCGAGGATACGGCGAGCGCAGCCCACTAGCGTTTCTGAAATCGAACGCCATCCAGTTATGCTGGATGCGATGTCCGCCTCAACTCCACTGGTCACCTTACTTGGTTTCACCGCCGGAACGCTCACCACTTTCTCTTTCATTCCGCAGGTACACAAAGCCTGGCGCTCGCATCGCTGTGACGATCTCTCGCTGGGCATGCTGCTGGCCTTTGGGACCGGTGTTTTGTTGTGGCTGATCTATGGATTGCTGCTCCACGCCGCGCCAATCATAGCGGCCAACGCGGTTACACTCACTTTGATTGCCGTGCTCCTCTATATGAAGGCCAGCTTCCGGGGACCGGCCGCGTGAAAACATCGCGAAGGTTCACGGATTGTGCTCTGATTCATTAAAATAAGCAGTGATCCCCTCGAATGTTGTCCTGCTGTTTTGTGCGGCCACGCTGGCCGGCGCGGTGAATTCCGTTGCCGGCGGGGGCGGATTCATTGCCTTTCCTGCGCTCCTGTTCACCGGCATGCCATCCATCAATGCGAACGCTACCAACACGGTCGCACTCTGGCCGGGGACACTTGCTTCCACGGGCGCCTATCGAAGGGCGCTGAACGGGCGATTGCTCAAAAGCATTCTGCCCCTGGTGGTCATTACGTTTCTGGGAAGT
>DATAEJ010000198.1:0-19416 GCA_036258095.1 Candidatus Angelobacter sp.
CGTTGCAGGAGAGCATACGGCTTTTTGCCTGCTTCATCCGGCGCCAGATAGTATGACGATTCGAAATACACCGGATCAATCTCTTCCTGCTTCACGAACTCCATTATTTCCATTGCTTTGGCGGTCTTCGGCTCAATCTTCTTGATCTCTGACGGATCCACGACGATGTACTCACCTTTGCGGTACTCGTACCCTTTCACGATGTCGTCTCGGGAGATCACTTCATCGTCATTGGGACAGAAGAGTTGCTGCTTGACCCGCGTAAGGTCCTTCTTGTGAAGCATATGGAAGGAAATCCTTGTGCTTCGTGCACCCGAGTAAAGCCGCACAGGCATAGAGATAAGACCAAACGTGAGATAACCAGACCAGACCGTTGCAGGCATAACCCTCCTGTTGAAAAGACAGGACTTTCATATAGGATGCGCTACAAGCGTTCACGTGCCGCCATTGTGCCCGTTGTACGCTCTAGAAAGGAGGCTTGACTGGAGAGAAAACGACAACTCGCAAGCGATTATCTGGCGCTGGCAGTTGCGTTTGCCCTGTTGGTGGCTCAGTTAGGCCTACACTGGATGGAAATTTCCGGTCAGAGACTCTGGATCTCATTGGGCATTACGGTCGGCTTCGCCTTAATTGCCCGGAGAGCAAGGGGTGTCACACGATCAGGAGCCCTGGCGGGTGCAGCTGTCTCGCTTAGCGTTACAACGGCGGAGCCAAAGCTGTTTCTCGTGCTGTTGACGGTCTTTCTCGTGACCCTGCTTGCAACACGTTGGGGAAAACAGCGGAAACAGCAATTACACGCGGCCGAAGGAGCCCGGGGACGCTCTGCGTCCCAGGTGATTTCTAACCTCGGGGTTGCCATGCTCGTGATCGCTGTGGGGGCGAATCAGCAGGTTCTCCTGGCGCTAGCCGTTATGTCCGAAGTAGCAGCAGATACATGCTCCAGCGAATTAGGAATGGCGTTCCCTGGCAGGACTGTGCTCTTAACCAGTTGGAAGCCGGTTTCCCCGGGGGTGGATGGCGGAATCAGTATCCATGGCACCTTTGCAGCTCTGGCTTCCGCACTGGTGATTGCCAGCACAGGGGCAATGCTTCTCCTGATAACGTCGCGCCAGGCCATTGTTGCAGCTGGTGCCGGCTTTGCGGGAATGATCGTGGACAGTTTTCTGGGCGCGGTGCTTGAACGCCGGGGATATTTGAACAACGATGCGGTGAATGTCCTCAGCACGGCATCAGCGGCAGCCCTGGCATGGACGCTCAGCTGAGCCCAACCAGCCAAACGGTATAACTGCCAATCTCGTGAAAAAGCGCAGATTGCCGCTTCCAAAAGGACTTCGGCGTTGAATTCGGCCGCGGCGAGGAATAAACCTTGATGTTTTCGTGGCCCAGCATCTGCCGTATCCGAAACATATGGTAAGCATCGCTCACCGCAACGCAAGATTTCAATGAATTCGCTCGCAGGATGGCGGCAATTCGTCGCGCTGAAGTCGCTGTATCGTCTCCCTGGGTCTCGGCGATCAAGTCGCTATCGGGAATGCCAAGGCTACGCAGATACTCGCGCCCCACGACTCCTTCACTGAATCTTGGATCGCCGCCCGATCCGCCGCTGGCAATCACCAGGGCGGCAAACCCCTGATGATATAGTTTGGCCGCATGATCCAGACGAGCCCGATAAACGGGAGAGGGGCGACCGTCGTATTCCGCTGCACCGAACACGACAATGGCATCCGCCTTCTGTGCTTGATCGCGAGCGGAACGATGCAGGACCAGCACGTAGATAACCCCAACATACCCGATTACTGCTACGAGCAGCCACAGCAGCCATCGTTTGCGGAATTTGGGCATCAGCGATAGCGGACGTACTCCGCCAGTTCATTTTCCGGGATCGCGCCCTGGCGCAGAATGTCGCACTTACCAGGCTCGCTCATATCAATGATGGTGGAGGCAACGTCACGGGGGCTCGTCCCCCCATCCACAATAAGACTAATCCTGTCTCCGAGCTGTTTCCGAACCCCGTCAGCGGTAGTGCACTCACTTGCTCCGCTCACGTTGGCTGACGTTGCCGTAATCGGAACGCCCGCAGAACGGATCACTTCCACGGGAATCTTGGCGGCAGGAACGCGCAGGGCGACATTGCCGGTGTTGGCCGTCACCTTCAAAGGCAGACGTTCTGACGCCTTCACAATGATCGTGAGTGGCCCCGGCCAGTATTTGCGCGTAATTTCATAGAAAACCTCAGGCAGTGGACGAGCGAGATATTCAGCCTGCTCCACGCTTTCAATTAACAGCGAGAGGGGTTTATGGCGGCTGCGGGATTTCACGTCGTAGATCAGATCCACCGCGCGGAGATTGAACGGATCGGCGGCGAGTCCGTAAAAAGTGTCAGTGGGCATGCCTGTGACATGGCCTCTTTTGATCTGCTCGGCCACGTAGGCAACCATGCGCATGTCCGGATGTTCCTGGTTGATCTTGACGATTTCCGCAGTCAAACAACAGCTCCTGATGGTAAAAGGTCCCGCATGGCGGGGCGAAGCAAACCAGTAAGCATAAACCAGCTTCGGACTAAAACCTAGCCCGTGTTGTCGCCGAGAAGCGGTATCGGAGGGCCTCAGGTGCTCCGTCGATTATGATCTTCTTGTGCCACCGGGGATTGAAGTTCGCCTGCGCAGGATCACCAGCCGCCAGAACACGGCCATAAGGGAGCTGCGGCACTGCTTCAGCCAGGCCGAACCTTCTTCTACCGGCGCGGTGGCTGTGGAAGGCATCCGCATCATAGAAGAAGCAATCCGGAGTGGGCTGCGCATTGAGATGATTTTCGTGCGGGAAAGCAGCCAGAAAGCTGCGGAGAAGCTGATTCCCCAACTCAGCAGCCATACAGAAGCTCTGCTTCTGCCGGACGACGTCTTCGCAGGCGCCGTGAACACCGAAAGCCCGCAGGGTGTGGCGGCGCTGGTGCGCTTGAAGAGTACAAACCTGGAACGCCTGATGGAAATCGCGGGCACCAGCCTGCTCATGATAGGCGCAGCCGGCCTTCAAGATCCCGGCAATCTGGGAACGATCATCCGCTCGGCGGAAGCGTTTGGGGCAAATGCGGTTCTATTGGGCGAGAAGACGGTCAGCCATTTCAATCCCAAGGTGATCCGGGCAAGTGCAGGGAGCATCTTCCGAGAACCGGTGGTGCCGGTAAAAATGCGCGACACGATTCGTGCTTTACGCGAGCGTCAGGTGCGAGTGGTAGTCACGTCGTCGCACACAGGCGTCGCATTGCCGGCAGCCGACCTCACAGGTCCATGCTTGATCCTCATTGGGAATGAAGGTGCGGGAGTACCTCAGGAGTTCCTCTCGGGGGCCGACGAGCACATTGTGATTCCACATTCAGATCGGGTGGAATCCTTGAATGCGGGCATCGCCGGATCGATCATACTGTATGAGGCGGCCCGGCAGCGGTCCAAAACGTCTCTGACAAATGAACGCTGATAAGAAATGACCTGCTGATGAGCTAAATCAAGGTCGATCAGAGTAAGGTATTCGTCACGAAGGATGGGTTTGTTTCAGGCATTACCGGACCAGCAAGGAAAAGGCGCTCGCCCGCTGGCGGACCGGATGCGTCCGCGAACGCTGGACGAGTTTGTTGGCCAGGAGCACATTCTCGCTCCAGGCAAGCCTCTGCGTCTGCAGATCGAGCGCGATGATCCGGGCTCGATTATCTTTTGGGGGCCTCCGGGAGTCGGTAAGACGACACTCGCGCAGATTATTGCCCACATTACGAAGGCCGAGTTCATCGAGTTCTCAGCAGTGCTTTCCGGAATCAAGGAAATCAAACAGGTGATGTCGGACGCGGAAAAGGCCCGTGCGTATGGCACACGGACTATTCTGTTTATCGACGAGATTCATCGGTTCAACCGTGCCCAGCAGGATGCCTTCCTTCCGCACGTGGAGCGAGGCAATATCCGGCTGATAGGCGCTACCACAGAAAACCCATCCTTTGAAATCAACGGCGCGCTGCTTTCGCGCTGCCGGGTCTACATCCTCAAGCCACTCACAGAAGAGCAGATCGTCACCTTGCTCAAGCGCGCACTGGAAGATACCGAACGTGGTCTGGGCAAGTTGGGCCTGAACGCGAGTGACGAGGTTCTCCAGCAGATCGCCGCGTATTCCAGCGGCGACGCGCGGGCTGCCTACAACGTGCTGGAGGTCGCAGCGGCGACTGCAGCCGAGGGAAGCGAGATTACTCCCGAGGTCGTCAAAGACACCCTGCAGAAGCGCGTACTGCTCTATGACAAGTCGGGTGAAGAGCACTACAACCTGATCTCCGCCCTGCACAAGTCCGTACGCAACAGTGATGTCGATGCTTCCCTGTACTGGCTGGGTCGCATGCTCGAATCGGGTGAGGATCCTCTGTATGTTGCGCGAAGGGTGGTGCGCATGGCGTCGGAAGATATTGGCCTGGCGGCGCCTGAGGCGCTCAACCTTTGTCTTTCCGCCAAGGACACGATTGATTTTCTCGGGATGCCTGAAGGCGCGCTGGCCCTGGCTCAAGCCGTCGCCTACCTGGCATTGGCGCCTAAATCGAATGCACTTTACACCGCTTACGGCGAGGTGCTCGAGGATGTCGAAAACACCGCGGCCGAACCTGTACCCCTGCACATTCGCAACGCAGTAACAAAGCTGATGAAGCAGGTGGGATACGGCAAAGGGTATCAGTATGCACACGATCTTGACTCGAAAATCGCCGATATGGAGTGCATGCCTGACAATCTTCGCGGGCGGCGCTACTACCACCCAACGAATGAAGGTCGTGAAAAATTGCTTGCCCAGCGACTGGAAGAGATTCGCCGCGCACGAGACGCCGGGCGCAAAACCCAGCACAGCGGGGACGACGAGACCGGTTCATAACCTCTTCCATATCCACCACGCCAGAACTGAAACTCCAGCCCATGCGGCGCCGCTGATCACGAGCACGAGCGCAACCGGATAAATAGGCATCAGCAGCCAGACACACGCGGCAAAGCTGGCAAGTCCAAAACATCCAAGCGCAGCCCCAGCGGCGTCATCGGCAACGAGCGCACGGGCCCGTTTTGCGCCGTTGAAACCATTGTTTTTCTTCCTCTCGAGCTCATGCTTTTCGATCAACGTGGCGCTGGCCGGGAAGATTGCGGGAAACGCGAGAAACAGTCCACCGATGCTGGGCCCGAACTCTTTCGCAATCAGGCCTGCAATCGCGGTGACCAAACCACCGAAGAGGAAGCGCATTCCTAATTCGTGCCAGCGTGATTGCTTCAGCCCCGAAATGCTGATGCTTATCTTCATTTCAGGTACCCAGAAGCACCCACCAGCCCCCGAGGGCTACCGCCAGCCAGGCTGGCAAGAGCAGGAGCGTCGTTCTCATTGCCGAACTCGAATGCCGGATCATGTAGCATGCGACCAGCTGCGCGTAGACCAGAAAAGCGACCGCTCCGATGATCATGGAACGTGCTTCAACGGCAGCATACCCGTGACCGTGTTTTGCGACGCTGAGAACGAGCGTTGCCAGAGCTACGGAAGGCGCTGCCCCAAACAGGCCGGCAAAGCTCTTCGGCTTGAAGAGGTCACCAGTGGCGGCAAAGATTGAGACGATCACGCCTCCCAGCAGGAATCGAGCGAGCAGATCAATCATGCCGCGTTTTTGATGGCTTTCTTCAGCAGACGGCTCGCTTCTTTGGGTCCCTTAAACCCGAGCACCTTGAAGGTGGAGCCGCTGAGTTGGTGATAATTCACAAAAAACTGCGCCACCTCATCCAGCAGCCTGCGATTGATATCCGTGATCTGGGTGAGGTCAGAGTGCGTGTGGCTTTCTTTGGCTACCGCCACGAGGCGGTCATTGCGTGTGGTCTCGCGTTCTTCCTCCTGCTCGCCCTCGATCACGCCAATCAGCCGACTCTCGACCACGCAACCGGGAAAGACCTGCTCGTCCATGAGGAGGAGCACGTCAATGGGATCATCGTCTTCGGCACGCGTACCGGGAACAAACCCGAAGTCGTAGGGGAATTCCATGCCCGCTGGCAGAACTTTGTTGAGCTTCATGGAGCCGAGCTTGGGATCAAACTTGTACTTGTTCCGGCTGCCCCGCGGTGTCTCAATCACTACATGAATGAACTGCTCCTGCTTGTCGAAAGGCTTGAGGACGGTTGGGGCTGCATAAGCATTGTCGGGAGGTTTGGACATACTCTCTCCGCCGCAGGTTCTCAGAGCTGAGATGAAGCGAATGAGCAGGCAGTTGGCCCCTGATTAAGCGCGAGCGCCTCTCACAGACAAGCTCTCAGTGTCATTAATCAATGGCCATAGCAAGGACGGACGGAGATACCATCTCTGCTAGCGGAACCTAGCGCGATGCTCCTTAAGAATGCAGCGGTCCATGACCACGAAAATGCCCGCTTTGCGAGCCCGTTCGGCCGCAGTTTCATCGATCACCCCTTCCTGAAGCCAGATCGCAGGAACCTTCAGTCGAATACATTCATCCACGATGTCTGCGACAAATTCCGAACGGCGAAATACATCCACGATATCGACCTTCTCTTTGACATCGGCGAGCCCCGAAACGGACTTTTCGCCCAGAGCTCCACGTATGGATGGATTGACGGGAATAATCCGATACCCCTGACTCTGCATATAAGCCGATACGCCATAGCTCGGACGCAATGGACTGTCGGATAGCCCTACAACGGCGATGGTCTGAGAAGTCTTGAGTAGTTGACCGATTTCGTCAGTGGCAGAAGGATTCACAGTAGACTCCGGATGAGTGATTACTGATTGTCAATCGTAAAAACGTCAATGTTTTTCACTGGAATCGTGATTGCTCAGTCTTTTGTTCTTCCTCCGGAACTCGCCTTTTCCTTGTAGTACTTGAATGCCAGGCGGCGTATTCCTTCAGAAACGCTCTTACTGTGCTGCAGGGCCTTTAGGTCATAAACCATCAACATTTTTACCAGCGGCATGGATACGTCCAGAGGCGTCTTGGGATTGAGCACAAGGTTGCGAACGACAGAATAGTTTTTCATGAATCGCCGGCTGCGCGCGATCTCGCGAAGTACATTTTCGCTGACGTTCTTTTGCGCCGCGAAGGTTTCCACCTCGGGATCCGTGAGTTTAGGAGAGGCAAGTACCGCGTTCTGCACGACGCGCGCACCATCGCGGATCAGGATTGCGCGTTCCTCTTTTCCGCCCATGAAAGCGGTCTTCACACGTTCGGAGGCATTCAGGCGCGCCACTCGCTGCATTACCGTGAGCCTCTCTGGCTCATTGGCTGCCGAGGCTTGAACCTTATTGTGCAGTGCCATGGCTGCGATAGCCAAAGTGTCGGCATTGGTTGAAGATGCGCGATTGTCCTCCGCGCTGGACCGCTCAATCGCTTCGCCTTTCGCACCTTCAGCTGACGACTGCCCCGCGAACTGCTCATCTTCCCCAACCAGCTGAAAGCTCTTCCCCTCTTCCGCCTCTATTTCCTGAGCATGTTCCTGCTTCCACGCTTCAGCAGCGGCTGCAAAGCCCCCATCTTCCGCCTGAGATCCAGAAGCATTGACGCCAATTGGAATTTCGACCTGGTCTTGAGGCTCGCCACGAAGCCCCTTGAGATCTTCCGGCAACAAACGTGGGTTGGTGGAGAGAGCCTCGATCACCGCAGGTGAGGCGAGAACTCGGGGGCTCGCAATCAACATGTTAATGATTTCCCGTGGACAGCCTGCAGCCAGTTCCATCAGCATGTTTTCAGAAACGGCTGCGTTCTCGATAAGGTAGGGCATCAACGCCGGACGGCGGTTTTGTTCCGCCCAGTAATGGCCGATGATCTCGGGTGGCGCGTTAGGATCCTGCACGATCTCGCGAGCCGACTGGAGGTCCCATCCGGCGAGCGTCATGCGAGCGTCCTGAGCGAACACCGGGTTCTGCACGAGATACACAAGGATCTCGAGCATCTCAGCTGCTGGTACGGGCAGAGCGCCCTTGGACGCCGAGCGCATGACTGCAGGCGGCACCTGGTTTCGGCGTATGAGATCGAGAATTCTGTTCATGAAGAATTCGGGGCCGAACCCCGAAATCCGGAAGAGCAGTGGCACGTCCATCCGTGCCTGTTTTCACCGTCAAACTTTAGTTACGACTGATTACGCTGGGCCAGTAACCACGCCCGGATGAATGTTTTCAGGTCACCATCGAGCACTTTGTCCACGTCGCCGACTTCAACCTTGGTACGGTGGTCCTTAATCATCCGATATGGCGCGAGCACGTAGGACCTGATCTGCGAACCGAAATCGATGTCGAGCTTCGAATCTTCGACTTTCTTCGTGGCTTCCTTCTTTTTTTCCAACTCGAACTCGTACAGCTTAGAGCGGAGAATCTTGAAAGCCTTGTCACGGTTCTTGTGCTGAGACCGCTCGTTCTGGCACGCAACCACGATTCCTGTAGGCATATGCGTTATGCGCACAGCAGAGTCAGTGGTGTTCACGTGCTGGCCACCTTTGCCACCGGAGCGGTACGTATCCACCCGTATGTCTTCGGGCTTAACCTCAATCTGAATGGAATCGTCGATTTCGGGCGACACGAAAACGCTTGCAAACGAAGTATGCCGGCGACTCTGCTGATCAAAAGGCGAGATGCGCACCAGGCGATGCACCCCGATTTCGCTTCGCAGTAAACCGTAGGCGTAATCGCCATTCACGGTAAACGTTGCTGACTTGATCCCCGCTTCTTCAGCCGGCTGATATTCGTTCACTTCAGTAGAAAAGCCTTGACGTTCCGCCCAGCGCAGGTACATGCGCAGCAGCATATCTGCCCAGTCCTGCGACTCTGTCCCTCCGGCGCCCGGATGAATCGTAACGATGGCATTGCGTGCGTCATTTTCCCCGGACAGCAGTGTCTGCGTTTCCAACTTGTCCGCCATCTCACGCAGGTCGTCGATTTCCTTCTTAAGATCGTCAGTAACCGCTTCGCCTTCGCGCGCCAGATCAAAATAGGCCGTGATGTCCTCCGACCGCCGGGCCAGTTCGGAGTCCATGGCGAGAGAGGATTCCAGGCGCTTGCGCTGCCGCATGAGCTGCTGCGAACGTTCCTGATTGGACCAGACGCTCGGGTCGGCGACTTGCTTTTCGATGTCGGCTAGTTGCGTACGAAGAGCGGGAGCGTCAAAGATAGCTCCGCAGGTCCGCGACTTTGTCGCGGACGCTAATGTATTCGCGTTCTAGCTCTTCCACCATAGTTATGGTCACGCAGGCCGGGCTTCAATCATTGTGCCCGCGGGGATGCGGGTACGCCACATGCCTGCTACTACTGAGATTATCACACAGATATAGGCAAAAATATCGCCGTTGTGGGTATAGAAAGTAGTTTCAGACTGCGGCGCATAGGGCACGGTGATGGCCGTCCGGATATTTCTTTCCGCCTTCTTCACCACGCGACCGTATGGGTCAATCGAGGCTGTGACGCCGTTGTTGGTGGCGATCAGAAGCCAGCGGTGGTTTTCAATCGCGCGCATGCGCGCCATCTGCAGATGCTGGTACGGCGCTCCCGTCTCACCATACCAGCCGTCATTGGAGATATTGATCAACACCTGTGCCCCATTTGCGGCGAACTGACGTACCTCGTCGGAGAAAATCGATTCATAGCAGATCAGCACGCCGTAGCGGGTTCCGTTCATATCGAAGACCTTCCGTTCCGTGCCTCGGGCGAAATCACCCACTTCCCGCGTCAGTTTGCTGGCGAAAAAGAGAAGGTCCTGGAAAGGGACGAACTCCCCGAACGGAACCAGATGAATCTTGTCGTAACGACCAATTTGCCGGCCAGATGGATCAATGACCAGGGCGGAGTTGTAGATCTCCTGCTTGGAGCTGCCGGGGTCAGTTCTGGCAACGGCAACACCGCCGACTACGAGGTAAGATTCTGTGTCCTGCGCAATGGCCGAGAGCCAGTGCTGGAGCCGGGGGTCGTTTTCAAAAAACGGCGCCGGCGACTCGGGCCAGATTATGAGCCCGGGGTGAGCTTGTGTTTCCTTGCTGTACGCGACACTGAGTTGCTCCAGGGACCCGATCGTCTGGTCGTAAAACTGCGGCGTCCATGTTGCGGGATCAAGGATGGGCACGTTTTCCTGTACCAGCACCGCCTGTTTCGATGAGGGAAACGGCTCCTGTTTGGCAAACACCCCCATCTGGAGAGCAATGGCCGCAGCGGAAGCGGAGATCAGGAGATTGAGCCGGCGACGCCCGAACAGCAGCATTCCCGCTACGAAGGCGCAATTCACCAGCATGACCGCGAACGAGAGCCCATATACACCGGTGACCTCGGCGATCCGGGCGAAGGGCACGTTATCAACCTGGGCGCCGCCCAGGGGGTTCCAGGGCATTCCGATGATCCGGTCGCGGGCCAGTTCCACTGCAACCCAGAAGAACGGAGCAAGGAACAACGGGCGGCGATTTCCAAACGACGATCGGCGGGACATGTACACCACGAGAAGGCCGAATACGCCATGGTGCAGGCCCATCAAAAGGGAAAAAGCCAGCGTAAGCAGGAAAGAGATGACACCATTCAGCCCGCCAAAGATGTTCATGACGGGATAAATCCAGTAGCAGGTACCCAGATACCAGAGCACTCCGGAGAACCACGCCACCAGAAAACCCTGCCACAGAGTAAAGGGCCGGAGGGAACGGCCTTCCGAATCGACCAGCTCACCTTCGCCGCCCCGGCCGCGCAACAGGGCGTAAATCAGGGGAGCAATCGCAAACCAGCAGAGGAAGAACAACCCTGTCCGCGGAAAGACAAGGATTTGCAACACTGCTGATCCTGCGGACAGCAGCCAGGCTCTGGTTGGGATATGGCGCACTGCTCACGATTTTAACAAGCGCCTGTTGCGGCCAGAAAGGAAGCTCAGGCGCTTTGACGCATTGGTAACTTTGATTCCGCTTGGCCGCAGGAATACAATGAGCACGTGGATTTCCTGGTCGAACATATTTTGCCGGTTTTCAAATACCTCTTTTTTGTTGGTCTTATAGGAGCGGTGCCTGTAATTGTGATCACGGCAATCAAAACAGCACAAAGCATGCTCGAAGAGGACGAACCGGCCCGGGAGAACAAGGCTTAGAAAAGGTTGAGACGCGAGTCCGGCCCCGCGGAAACAGCATAGCTGCCCCATTTCCTGTTCCCGGAGGCCGTTCTTATTGCCACCATGTCATCAGGTTCGGGTATCACCCCACCCCAAACGTCGAACCGGGTCCGCATCGTCGTCGCGACCTCGGTGATGCTTACGTTCATCTCCTACTGGCGCGCGGCAGCCATCGTTCTCAATGATCTTGGTTCATCAGCGTTCTACGCGGGCGGCATCGCCGAACAGGCAATCGGCAAATCAGCCCCGTGGTTCATCCTGGGGGTGATGCTGTTTGCCTTTGCCGTCCGCTCGGTCTATGTCGAGAGCTGCTCGATGTTTACCCGCGGCGGCGTGTACCGCGTAGTCAAAGAAGCCCTGGGCGGGACGTTTGCCAAACTGAGCGTCTCCGCTTTGATGTTCGATTACATCCTTACGGGGCCGATCTCAGGCGTTTCCGCGGGACAGTACATCGCCGGACTTATCAATGAGCTTTTTGCCGCGGCCGAGTTGCACGGCTGGATTCCACGTGCAATGCACCATCTGCTCAACGGGCATCCGCTGCACCTGAACGAGAATTACGCGGCTGCCGCTTTTGCGCTGATCGTCACCATGTATTACTGGTGGGAGAACATAAAGGGTATCGAGGAGTCGAGCGACAAGGCCCTGCGCGTAATGCAGATCACGACGGTAATGGTGGTGATCCTTCTGGTGTGGGCCATTTACACGGTGCTCCACAACGGAACGCAGCTTCCCCCTTTGCCCATACCAGAGAACCTGCGCTTCAGCCCTGAAGCGTTGGGGTTCCTGAGAAATACTGATCTTGCCAAAACCATCGGCCTGTTTGGGATTCTGATCGCCTTCGGACACTCGGTGCTCGCAATGAGCGGCGAGGAATCTCTGGCCCAGGTGAACCGGGAGATCGCCAGCCCCAAGTTGCGCAACCTGAAGCGCGCCGCGCTGATTATCGCGGTGTTCAGCTTCGTGTTTACGGGCATCGGTTCGATGCTCGCCGTGATGATCATTCCGGATCCAGTCCGCGTATCGGTTTACAAGGACAACCTGATCGCCGGGATGGCGATGTACATGGTCGGCCCGCACTTGCTCAAGCTGATCTTCCGGACGTTTGTGGTTGTGGTTGGCTTCCTGATTCTTTCCGGCGCGATCAATACCTCGATTATCGGCTCGAATGGCGTCCTGAACCGTATATCCGAGGATGGAGTCCTCACAGACTGGTTCCGGCGTCCCCACAAGCGGTTCGGCACCAGTTATCGAATCGTGAACTTGATTGTCGGCCTGCAAGTCTTCACGATTCTGGCCAGCCGCGGCGACGTCTATGTACTAGGCGAAGCTTACGCGTTCGGCGTGATGTGGAGTTTTACTTTCAACTCGCTGGCCATGCTTGTTCTGCGCTTTAAGTACAAAGGCGAACGCGGTTGGCGGGTACCGCCAAATATAAAGATTGGCAAATACGAGATTCCGGTCGGATTGGCATCAGTACACCTGGTCCTGCTTTCTACAGCGGTGGTGAATCTATTTACCAAGGAGATCGCAACCAAGGCCGGCATTGTCTTTTCCATCGCGTTCTTTGCGATCTTCACCATTTCTGAACGTGTGAACAAGCGCAAGTTCTCCCATGCCGAGCAGCAGATGAAAGAACACTTTCAGCTCGAGCATCAGGAGACCATTGCGCGCGAAGCCGTGCAGGTGCGGCCGGGCAATGTGCTGGTTACGGTGCGCGACGCCCATACCCTGAATCATCTTCGCTGGGCCCTGGAGGTCACGGACACACACGAACAGGACATCGTAGCCATGGAGGCTCGCCTTACCGGCTATGGCAGCGCTGAATACGACCTGGCGATGGAACAGATCTTCAGCGACTACGAGCAGACCCTGTTCACAAAAGCAGTGTCGATTGCAGAGAGCTACGGGAAAACTATTTCCCTGCTGGTCGTGCCGGCTCGTGACGTTTTCACGGCGATCGTCCAGACCGCCAATGCCATGGAATCTTCAGCGGTAGTTGCGGGACTCTCAAGCAAGATGACTGGCGAGGAGCAGGCGTTCCGTCTGGGACAAGCATGGGAAGCCATGCCGGAACCAAAACGCCAGTTCGTGTTTCAGGTCGTTCGGCCGGATAATTCAGTCGAAACCTACCGCATCGGTCCGCATACTCCTACCATGAAGACCGAGGACGTTCATCTGGTACACAAGCTCTGGCTGGACGTGAAGAAGCTTCCGGGAACTGAAGAAATCCACCACTCCGACATTGTCACGCTGGCGCTTACACGTCTGGCGCGCGACTACAACCTGGATAAAGACGACGTCCTGAAGAACCTCAAGAAAGGCGTGCGGGGCCCGATGCCGAGAACGACTGCTTTCGTCCGAGAACCGGATACCCTGGAGACGCAGACGCGCACTGACAGTGCTCACGATGGCGATGGGCAGAAGCGCGAGCGGCCGATGCCCCCCGTGACTGGCCCCAGATGATCCTCAGGCCCGCTGAACACCAGCGGGCCTGAAGTTGGCTCTAAGCCGCTGGTTTTTTCTTTGTGGTCCGCCTGTCACTCACTGACACGTCACCCTGATTTTCCACATCGAGCTCTTCGTGACGTACCTCACCAGAGACCTGCTGGTTTTCCTGAATGTTGCGCTTTTGAACGCGGACTTCGCCAGTCACCACAGGTTCTTTGGACACCCGCACACGCTCTTCGGAAACGGGGATTCGGACTTCGCCCTGATCTCCGATTGCACCCGACGCAGGTGCCTTGCCGGACGCGGGGACTCGCTCCACGATCACCTCTTCCCTCGTAACAGGGACGTTCATCGTCTGGTTCTCCGTGACGACGTGTTTGCGGAGGCGGATTTCTCCCCTCTGCACGCGCTCCTTGACGGCGCGCAACAGCTCACCGCGCAGCTGGATGCGGCGTTCAGCCATCCCACTGCCGATGCCCGCTTCCGCAACTGATCGGCCGACCTGACCGAATCCGCTGCTGCGCAAATCACCATCATTGTCCTCGAGAATTCTTCGGGCAATCACGAGGCGATCAGCTGGCGCGGAGACGGTAATAATCGCGCCTCCGGCAGAGATGCCGGAATGGTAGTAGCGGCTCTGTTCGTCAGAAAGCGCCAGGTGGCCGAAGGTACGCTCATAATCTTCTCCGCCGTAACTTTCCCCTTGGTAGCTGGGATCCTCTCCGGTGAAGAAATCCTTGATTTTGTCCCACATGCCGCGATCCTCGTGGGCGCCTCCAGCTGTACGGTCGATCGCGGAAGCAGAAGACTCTTGAGTGCTGGACAGATTTCGGGCTGAGGCTGAAGAGATCTGTCGATTGCCTGACATGGCCAAACCGATCTGGCCAGACGTAAACCCCGAATCTTTCAGCTCAGAAATTGCCTCCATGGCATCGTCTCTGTCCCGGAAAAACGCCACGAGTTGGTCACGTTGGGTGGTTGAATGAATGTCCTGCATAGATTATTGCGACTCCTGATTTTTTGGGTTGAGTCGGATGAGATGCCAGCTTGTTATCGATGGTGTGTAGCAGTATGTGGAAAAGGGCAGCTGTTTTTGAGAAAGCGTGCTGGCACAAGATGAAGCGAGCGCGGGCGGGCAGCGGATCTGGAGCACTTGCGCGAGAGCGCAACCTCACACTGCTGGAAGGGAGCTTCTTCTGCAACCAGTATGGCGTTCAGTGTTGCCTCGTGGCGAACGAGAAACGGCCACCGTTGCCGGTGGCCGTTCGCGAAAATCACAGGTGCTTTCCTGCTTACTGTTTCAGCATCATCACGTTGTCGATCACGTGGACTACGCCGTTGGAGCAAAGCACATCGGACACATTGAACATCCCGATATCATCGTCTTCGCTTTGAACCATCAGATGCATTCCGCTGTGATCTTTCAGAGTCAGCTTGTCGCCCTGAAGTGACGCAATCTCCGCGGTAGCGTCTTTGCTCTCCTTGATCTTCTTCTTGAGATCGTCGGTGGTCCATTTGCCTGAGGCCATGTTGTAGAGCAGCATCTTTTTCAGCTGTTCCTTGTTCTCCGGCTTCATCAGTTTCTCCATAGTGCCCTTCGGCATATCGGCGAAAGCCTGATTAGTGGGAGCGAAAACCGTTATCGGACCGGCTGCCTTCAACTCTTCTTCCAAACCTGCTGCCTTGATTGCTGACATGAAGGTCGTGTGGTCAGCGGATTTGGAAAGGTTCGCCAGGATGGTATTTGTCGGGAGCATCTCCTGGCCACCGACGACAGGATTTTTATCGGCGGCGAACAAAACAGTCGTGATCAAGATCACGGGTACAAACAAAAGATTACGTTTCATTTACTTGGCCTCCGTTGCACCTGCTAGTAATGGAATCTGTAACGTACCTGCACAGCAACCATGCGCGGATCACTCACGTGTGAACCGCCGAATGAGTTACTCAGGTCAATAAAGTACCGGCGGTTGGTAAGGTTAGTCGCTGTCAGCTTGGCCGACCAATTCTCCCCGAACGACCGTCCCAAAGCGAAATCGACTGTGCCGTAAGCAGGCAGATGTCCCGGGCCGTCTCCATCCAGAAACCCTGATCCGAAGGATAAGTTGCCGGACAGCCAGGCCTTCCATGGCAAGGTAGTCATGAACCCGGTGCTCAAGGTGTGCCGCTGGTCGTGATCAAGGTAGAAAAATCCATCCGGCGGCGGCGCGAACTCCGTGAACCCACCTGTCACAACTCCTGAGCCTTCCACTGTCTGATGGGAGTAAGCCAGGTGCATATCAACGGTGTTGAAGAGCTTCGGAGACTTGATGGTGGCTTCATATCCCACGATCCGCACGGCTTCAATGGTCAGCGGGAAAAACAAATTCGAATTGCCGATCGCATCATGATCGAAGAAGTTGTGCGCGCCGGTGCGGAAGTAATTCATGTCCACGGTCCACTTCTGAACCGGAATCGTCAGTCCGATCTCGTGTTGCTCATCGCGCTCGCCCTGCAGAGGCAAAAAACCCGCTGCAGGGTCCGTCGCCTGCAGAATGGTATCGGAAATGGTGTCCAGCGGCGGCGCCTGATAATAGCGGCTGTACGCGCCACGAACGATCCAATTCAGCCGTGGTATTTGAATGGCCGCACCAACACGTGGGCTACCGACGTTCTCCGTTACGAGGCCGTCAAAGTGCGTGAAACGAATCCCGGCGTTCACCGTCAGCCACGAGGCCACCTTGTACTGGTCTTCCACCCAGAAAGCGTTCAAGGCCGCACCAGCGATTCTCCGCGTCGGTGGAACATTCACGGGCGTGAGCGTTGCCGGATCAGTTGTACCGTCTACGCTGGTACCAGTAAGCGCAATCAGTGTGTTGTCATGCTGGGCAAATCCATACATCCCGAACCGGGCATTGTGCCGCCCCTTGACCACCGCCAGCGTGACTTCTCCACCGGCGTAGGAGGAAGCTCGATTGTCGGTGGTAACAATGCGCTGATCGGGGGCTCCCAGCCCCTCGTAGGCAGCTCGATTGAAGTGGAACGAAGGAGCAACAGTCAACAGGACGCTCGGGCTGAAAGTATGGACCCATGAGAAATTGCCAAAAACGTCCTGCTCGCGCTCGCGATCAGCGATTCCCGCCGCCTGCTGATCGGGAGCATTCGGAACCTGAAAACGATCGGTGCGCGCCGCGCCGACAAACCGTAGCTGGTCATTCGGCGTCGCATTCAGGATAAGAGACGTAAACGCACCGCCGCCCCAGGATTGATTGTGCAGGTTGTCGGTGGTGGGGGTCTCCAAACCATGGTCGGTGCGGTTCCCGCTCAAGCTTAGGTAATAGGCCGAGCGGTCGTTGTGGTCGCCGAAACTCAGTTGATTGTCCGTGGTGTTGAGGTTGCCGTAGCTGGCGATCAGTTCTCCCTGCCGAGAGCGCTCGAATCCGGTCCGCGTGATCACGTTGAAGTTGCCATAGGTGCGATCGCCGCTTTCCGCTGAAAAACTTCCCCGCTGGACTTCCATGTAATCGATGTCCTTGGGATCAAACTGGGGCCCGATGTTGGTGGCGATGTTCGTATTGGGCACGGGGACACCATCGATTTCCCATGTCACCTGGTGGCCTCCACGTACGTGAAGCTGATCGTGCACTACGGCGCTACCGGGAACAAAATTGGTGATCATTGCCATGGAGTTTGTCCGGTCGGCTCCCGGAGTCTGAGCAATTTCTGCGCGGCTCACAACCGTTTCAGGTGTAGAAGATGATGGATTCACCGTCGCCGGCTCCGCGGTGACTTCGACAGATTCCTGATGAGAAGCGACAGCAAGAGCGAAGTGCATCTCCTGAACGTTGTCTGAGGTCACCGTTACGGATTGGACGTTCGTTGCGAAACCGGGAGAGATCACGCTCACGTCGTACTCACCGACGGGTAACTTCATGACCGTGCCGATACCTTCGTCGCTGGTTTTGCCCGTCTGTTTGAGTGAAGAAGTTCGGCTCTGAACAACGATCTCCGCACCCTGCACCGGGCGATGCTGCGGATCGTGCACGATCACCTTTACGGAGCCGAAAGGCGAAGCATGAAGCGCCGTACTGCTTATCAGCAAAACCGCACAAATGGTGGTCAAAACCGCAAAAAAGTTCTTGCTGCTGCGAGCATCCGCTCGCCGGCGGCGAATGGAACTAAGCTTCAAATCGTGAAAGCTGGTCGAATCCATGATTTCGAGTCCTTGCGCATAGGGGTTGCGCTTGCTGGCAGTCAATGTGAAGACCTGGAACCGGGCAACTCTGGGCAGCAACTTACGTTGCGGCTCGCACAAAATCAGTTCTCAGGAAACGAAGCAGTCGTTTACCGTAGCGGAGGACCGCGATCGGTGTGCGATGAGAAACCAGAACTAATGAACGTGATCAGCGTATGAGGAATGCTGCGATCGGTAACGACCACGAGAGGAAGGTATACCGCTGCCGGCACGACGCTGACACTCTGAGTCATGCCTTCAACACAGCAGTTCATCGGGCATTGTTTGGCAGCGTTGACAGCGCGAACCGAAGTCTCAGCCGAAGTTTGTACTGGAGACTCGTCCATGCCGTGGCAATGCTGGCGATGGACTTGAGGCTGGTCAGGGCGGGCGGTCTGCATGTGCTCACGATGGCATTGCATCGGCTGCATGGATTCCACGTCTGCCGCCCATACGGGTGACACCACGGAAAACAGCAGCCCCATCACCGTCAGGATGGAGCAAACCCGCCGCATACTCACTCGCGAATATAACGCTCTAATCTGCCCGGGAGCAATGAAAATCCTCACAACATCTCATTAAATTGTTTAATTAGAGAGATTTAGGACTTCCGTAACCTCTTAAATAATAGAGTGAAATAACCCGTTCAGGGTTACACAGTGACCTGCCGTTTGGCTGTCATATAAAAGAAGACCGCCGGCGTTACGATCAGCGATAGCACCATGGAGATCAGAATTCCGCCGATTACTGCTATCGCGAGGGGTTGAAGCATCTGCGATCCCGCTCCCAGAGCAAACGCCAAGGGCAGCATTCCAGCAACCGACGCCATTGCGGTCATGACAATTGGGCGCATGCGGCGTCGCCCAGCCTGAATCATGGCCTCTTCAGGTTCGAAGCCCGCGTGCTCAAACTTCTTGTGCGCATCCAGTAACAAGATTCCATTCTTCGCGACGATCCCGATCACCATAATCACCCCCATAAAGGAAGCAACGTTGAACGTCGTGCGGGTGACCAGGAGTGCAAGAAACACTCCTGCCGTGGAGAGCAGCGCTGAAGCTAAAATTGCAGTTGGGGCGGAGAAGCTGCGGAACTCAAAGAGCAGAACGGCAAATACCAGGATAATGGCTAGAAACAGCACAAGCAGCAGATCACGGAACGACTTCTGCTGCTCTTGATACGTGCCTCCAAATTCGACGCGGATGGAAGATGGAAGATGCAGAGCCGCGACTGCCTCCTTCACTTTACTGACGCCCGAACCCAGACTCACGCCTTCGAGCCGGGCGGTAACTTCCACATTGCGCTGCAGGTTTTCGCGCAGAATCTCCGTCTGGCCGGGCAGTTCAACCAGCGTCGCGAGTCCGCCTAACGTTGCCGTTTTGCCGGTGCTGCTGGTGAGCAGGGTGTCACTCATCGCCTGCAGGGATGCGCGATTCTGCTCTGGGAAGCGCACGCGAATTGTGTAAGCTCGATCGTTCGCCACCAGAGGCGTGGCAGCCGGCACGCCTTGCAGAACAGCCGTGGCATCAGTGGAAACTTCTTCTATGGTAAAGCCTGCCCTCGCAGCGACGCTGGGATTCACGTTGAAAGTAGTCGCTGGACCGCTGATCGTGTTCTCAATTCCGTTCTTCAGGTC
>DATAEJ010000199.1:0-9950 GCA_036258095.1 Candidatus Angelobacter sp.
CGTTCCGCATTGGCAGCGTGGGCAAAATCTATCCCGAGCTGCAAGTGACAATTGCCGAAGACGGCGAGATCCTGGTCAAGGGCACAACTGTTTTCAAGGGCTACTGGAACATGCCCGAAGAAACGAAATCGGCTTTCGTGGACGGGTGGTTCAAGACCGGGGACATCGGCACGATTGATGCCGATGGCTTTCTCAGCGTGACCGATCGCAAGAAAGACCTGATCAAGACATCTGGCGGCAAATTCATTGCGCCACAGCCAATCGAGAACGCGTTGAAGGCCAACGTGCTGGTAGCGCAGGCGGCGCTGATCGGCGACCGCAGGAAGTATGCCTCTGTAATCGTCTCGCCGCACTTCCCTCTTCTAGAAGATTGGGCCCGGGCCAACAACGTTAGCTTTGCAACTCACCAGGATCTGGTGGCCCAGAGCAAGGTGCGTGATCTTTATCGCGGCATTGTTGAGGACGTGAACAAGAGGCTGGCGCAGTTCGAGACCATCAAGAAGATCCTCATCGTACCGGATGAGTTTACCGTCGCCGGCGGAGAAATTACGCCAACGCTCAAGCTGAAGCGCCGCGTTATTGAGACAAAATACAAGCAACAGATTGAAGAGCTTTATCAGGACCCGCATCCGGTCGAGACTGCGCCCGTCGGATAGCTATTGCGGGGCGAGACAATTCAAACATCGTGGCCTTACGCCGCTGTAATCCGGCCCAGGTCTTCGCTGCACCTGGGACCCATTCGCCGGCAAACGCTGCACTCGGACATATGATCATCGAGTTCCCTCATGGCGAGCCGGAGTTCTTCTCGATCTGCAGCACCTAGCGGCCGGTTTTCGCATTCAAACTCGCGGGCGTTCAGGCGGCAGAAGAGCGCGAAGTGAGAGTCCGCGATCTTCCGGTACTGTGGGCACGTGGACATGCCCTGAAATTAGGCGCAAAGGTTTGCTCGTTCCGTGATAAATGTCACAGGCAAACGCTCCGAATGTGAGTTGCTATTTGATCCTTTGTGGACCGAGAGAGCGCAGTTCGGGAGGCATCCAGCCGCTGAAGTATGTGCGCATCGCCTCCACGGTCACTCGGCTGCCCAGGGCGGAAAGGTCTTCGAAACGCACGAGCAGCGCGTCGGCAGACCCGAAGACCAGCCCTTTGTCGAGCATGCGATCAAGAAGATCTGAAAGTTCAGCGTCACTTGTCGGGGTGTGCATCAATGCCATGAACAGCTCGCAAGACGCGCAGTGACGAAGGGCGAAGGCACGCGTACGGGGCAGCGCCGTTCGTCTTGAGAACCCAAAATGCCTCTAACGATCGGAGGATCAGCTGCACCGCACGCGCAGTCTGAGAAAGTAGATGAGCCGGGTAGGTAACGGGGATGCACCGCGAGAGCAGGAATCTTGCGTTGGTCTCGGCACTTGAGGTCAAAAATGCAACCGCAGCGCAGAGGTGACTGGCGCAATTTACTCCGTTCCCGAGCTACGTCGGCCCAATTGTTGTTTCCCGAAGGACTGAGCGTTTTGCGGCTCCTTGCGCTGGGCTGGTGGAGATGGGCAGTGATGAATCTCCTCGGCGAAGACCAACAGCTTCGGGTGCGGACTGGCGGCCACCAAACGTCTGCAGCCTTCACAACGAGAAAGAACAAGCGCCGGATGTTCCTTACAGGTCAGATGCTGGAACATAAGCCAACCTGGGCGAAATCGAGTATCCGTTATTCTGGGCCTCGCTTGAGACGAATGCAAGTACCACAGCTGCGCCGAGAAACGTCGCGTGCAATCAGGTCAAGAGGTTTTTGACCGGCAGTCAATTTTCCTGTCGGCGACGTAACGCGCTGCCCAGAAGTCTAGGGGTACGAGGCCGCCTGCGTCTGCGGTACTGTGCATCGCTGGCGGTAAATTGCCTGATAGTCAGCTTCGGCATCACGCACCTGCACGTCGTCTTTATCCACGTCATACACCACGAGTTGTTTCTCAAATCCAACCACGAAGTAACGGTAGGTGTGATTGCCGGGCAGCCATTCCAGCTTCCTCAAGCTGCGAAGTCTCTTCACTTCCGGGCTTGAGGCCAGCACAGGCGCGATCTGCCCGACGAGCTTGCGTCCGAGGTCGACGCAGGTCATTCCGTAGATCGTGCTATTTTGCGGCTGCACGACGGCAGACGCTCGCGGGAAATATTCTCTTAAAGCGGCTTCAGTGCGACCTGCAACTTCGCTGGGGTCGCCGAAGTCGCAGCCGGTGAGCAGCAACAGGGAGAGAAGAAGGAATCGGTGCATAAGTGTTTCTCGCTGGCAACTTCCAGTTCATTGGATTCTTTGCAAGGGCCGCAATGCTGCACGGGCGAGCTGCATGGCCATGGAACTCCGGCCTGATTACGTCGTCACCCTTTATGGGCTCTTTGTCACATTCTCGCTTGCGCGAGAGCTGGAAAACCGTCAACATCTTTGAGAGGTGGCTACGCAACTCACCTCCTCCGCCTGCGGGTCTGGTTTCGGCGCGACGGTACCCTCCGGAGAGCGGAATCCTCGGAAGTTAACAAAGAGGTTCCCCCATGCTGTGTCGCGCCCTCTGGCTTGCCTCATTCCTTCTGCTCGCGATTTTCTCAGGACTTGCCCAAAAGGTTTCAAAACAGCAGTCGCCTTGTGTGACACCGAACTGCATGCAAGACCTGCACGGACCGAGCGCAACATATCCTGACAATCGACAAGAAACGCTTGATTACAACGCGGGCAAAGATGCCGCCATTCCTTGCGCGGTCGCCGGCTATGTCTCGGATGGCAAGCCCCAGGTCCATCTGCTCTGCCCGGGCCCGCAGATCTTTGCACCGTTGCACGTTCTCCTTGTCTTGTCATGGCTGGACGCCAAAGACGTTCCCGCCTCAATGAAGAGCTCGCAGCTGGACATGAAAGCGGCAGTGCGGTTCAAGTCAAAGCCGGGCAAATCGATGGCAGAGTTAACGCTGCGGGATGGCGATGCTCGTCCACAGAAGGAGTGGATCAGCTTTAACAAGGTAAGCGTCTCGCTGGTGATGGAGCCGGCGAAGTAGGACCAGAATCAGCTCGCTTTTTTACGGAGTGAGTTGACCACCTGCTTTGCCCACGGACGCAGGCGGAACTTCATGCCCCAGAGCATTTCTCCGTAAAACCCTTTGCGGAAGATGTACCCGTACCCGCTGGGACGCACCTGCGAACTCCAATCTGTTTTCCAGCGCAGCGCAGGAGGCATGAAGTCGAACTCCTTGAAGCCGTGCTCGGCGCAGTCCTTGATGACACACGCAGCAAGCAAATGTCCAGGCGAGTACTGCGAAAACTCCTCATTGTAAGCGGGCTTGAGCATGAAGAACCGCTTGCCGTCAGAGAGTCCGAGAAATCCGGCAAGAATCTTTTCTTTGAGAGTGAGGAAGTAGCAACGGAAATAACCTTGCTCGCCGGCCACGCGCGCCAGCTCGTCGTAGAACAGCCGTGTGCTGGGGTCACACACGATCGCAGTCCCATGCTTGCCTTTCCAGCCGGAGCTTTCGAGCGCATAGAACTTTTCCAGCACGCCATCATTTGGCAGATCGAAGCTCTTGAGTTGCAGAACGCCTTCCGCCTGGGCCTTCCGACGGAGCCGACGTACTCGCTGGCGGAAACTTGCGCTGGTGGCCTGCAGCCAGGGCTCCAGATTCGGGTCCTCGCCGTCGATTGGAACGTATGGACCGGGGTGCGCGTTCCACCAGCCGGATGGAAACCCGCTTTCCGCAGCGGTAGCTACAAGCGTTCGCGCTTGAGCCGGCTCCGGGACAAGAGGAAACTCGATCACGTCCCAGTCCGGCCGCTGTTGCAGAGCCCCCCACATTGATGTGATTGCCGCTCGCCCACGCTGGCCGGGAGCACATACAAGGTCGAAGCGCGCCGAATGGGTTCCAGCGGCTCCTCTCAGTTTGCGTGCCGGAAGGCCCGCGAACCGAACCTTCTCGTCAATCATGGGCAGCAAAGCCAGCAATTCGCCGTGAGATCTAACAGTAAAGATGGTCAATGCCGCGTGTGGTTCGAAGGCCTTGAGGTAGGCGCGAATAAACTCAGGACGGACGAAGGGTTCGGATTCAGGGTTCATGTGACACAAGGCCCGCCATTCGGCAGCGAGAGCATCCAACTGCTCAATGCCGCCGCGTACCACGTCCACATGGATCGCGTCTGGCTTCGTCAACTCACCCATCCCAAAACCTCCCTGCGCGCATTGAGCAATCCGCGAACCAGCGTTCCGGGCAGCGCTGCGAGTGCGCGATAGCTAAAAGGCGCTGCACCTGCCAGCCGCAGCTCTTCCCGAGCTTCACTGGTGCATCCCTGCACGATGAGCGCCCGCGCGCGTACCAGATGTATACGGGCTGCGGCTGCGTGATAGCGGCTCTCGTGTTGGTTCATGAACTCGGCATCGCTTCCCCAGACTCTTTCTATGAGCTTCAATTGCAGCGCTGCCTTTTTCACCCAGTCAGCGCTGGTAAGCCGCGGGCCTGAATGCACGCGCTGCTCGGCGGTCTCACAATCCAGATACGCAGCTAGCCCCGCTCGCGACAGCCGGGCCACGCATTCCCAGTCCTCTCCCCAGTTGAGATCTTCGGGGAAACTCAATGCCGGTCCTGCGGAGCCACGCCTTACCAGCAACGTGATCACGGAGATGTAATTGAAGTCGAGTTCAGTAGGGTAGATGTCACCGACGTGCACCTGAAAGTCAGCCTCAGCCGGCGCAAGCCGGCCAACGCTCGAGAATGGGACGCCTGCCCCGATCAACTGCTCCCACGGACACGCGCGGCTGTAGCCGAACTCTTCACGCCAGAAGCCGAGCGAATCGTGCACGTGCTCCTGTGCCGGCGTAATACCGCCAAAGTTGCTGAAGCAAAACAGGACGTCGGGACGTGCCTGCATTACCTGGCGCTGAAGACGCAGGTGGTTGGGCAGCCATACGTCATCCGAGTCATTGAACGCTATCAGATCGTGAATGGCGGCCCGTATTCCAGCATTGCGCGCGGCGCCGGCTCCGCGGTTTGCGGTTTTCACATACCGGACCGGAGCACCGAAACGCGCAACTACTTCGCTGGTATGGTCGGTTGAACCATCGTCAACGACAATGACTTCGTCGCCAGCTTCCAAAGCGGCCAGAACCGAGCTGACCGACTGGGCAAGCAGATTGGCGCGATTGAATGTGGGGATGACAACACTTACACGCAGATCGGGGTTCAAAGTCATACGCGGCCCCGAGCGTTCAGCTTTTCTGTGGAATTCACGGCCACCTCAACTATCTTTTCCGGCGCCAAGTTCACGGGTTTGGCACCGCCCGATTCTCCCTTTGGATTCACTGGCGGTTTGCGTCTGGCAAACCATGCCTTTGCGCGACGAACCAGTGGAGCAACCCGCAAGACTAAATTGCCGCGGAGTGTCCCCGTGCTCCATGCAATGTCGGCGATCCGGCGGCGGTCGCACCATGGCAGGTAATGGTCGAAGCTCGAGGATACGCAGGAATCGACCCAGTAGATTTCCCGGTCTTCATGAGCGCGGCGGATGCGCTCCAGCTCAAGCAGAGCGCCGGGCGAGTAGCGCGCATACTCCTCCTGATAGGCACTCTTGTACAGGAACGAGCCCGTGCCGGCCCGAAACGAGCAACGCGCAGCCACCGGCACCGGGCCGGCATTCATGGTGAAGCTATCGAGCCGGCGGCGACGAAAGGCCTCGTGAATCACGGTACGGAAGAATTCGCGAGTATTATCGTGGCAAATCGCTGCCACTTTCTGCCGGCCTTTCCATCCGCTGGCCTCAATGCTCAAGAAATTGTCAATCCAGCAATCGAGGGTGCTCTCCGTCTGTGGCTCAGTGAAGTTGATAGGACCCAGCTTTTCCAGATTCCTCTGCCGTGAACGGAGCACGCGGCGACGGTCACCGGAAATCGCCAGCCGCAGATATTCATCGCAGGAGATGCGCGGCACCATAAGCGGACGGTCGCGCCAGTCTGCGAGAGAGTTCAGGCCGAGCAACTGCAGGCTCCGGAACAGTGATGAAACTACCGGACCATCGCCCCCGATCTCGATTCCCTCAATAATGTCGGCTCCCATGGGGCAGCTGGCTGCCCACTGGATGAGTGCACGAAAGACCTCGGTTTCGAATCCGCGGCGCAGCAATGGTGTACTGAGATAACACTCCTGGTATTGCCACAGGATCAGAGCGCGGGCAGGCAGACGTGCGAAACGGGAGCGACGCTCGAACGGGAAAAACGCACAAAGCTGTGCAGGGGTGTCGCTTGGCGGCTGTCGATAAAGCAGGAGGAATGTAAGCTCCGTGGTTTTGCCGAAGGCCTGAATAGCCGGCAGAATCATCCAGGGCTCGTAAAAGACATTGGGCTCTACCGCTGCGGTGGCGAGATCATCGATAGCGGCAGCGTGTGCCGCAAGTTGCTCAGCGGTCGCCAATACCACTACCTTAAGGCGGTGGTCGCCGGCAAAACGAAGCTTGGCCGAAGAGGCAGTCGGCTTTTCTGGTGGTTGCTTGACAGCCATCTCAAGGTTCCAGGGGACCTAAAACTTGTCGCGCCATAACATTCCGGCGTGACATAGTTGCAAGTTCTTGCGTAGTTCGTTGTACTTGCAGTGAAACCGCGATACTTACCGCGACTCAACTGACACGTTAAAACTGCAATGGAATGCCCTATAACTGCATGTTTTCTGATTACCGTGGGCCCAAATCAGGGGATTGTTAATTAGGGGTGTACTTCCGGATCCGATCGTTGTGCCCTACTGTGCACGTTGATTTCCATCCGGTTTGGGAGATATGGGAAGCAGAACTATGGAAAGTGGGGTATGTCGTTTTCTGCACCCGCTGGTTTCCTCCCTGGCGCGGCGATGGAGCAGCATTCGGTTCTTGCTGGTACGGAAAAGAAAGGGCCCGTCAAAGTTGGAAAGTAATCATCTCCCGCCCTCCTTCGTCGCTGCCAAAACCGAACTGCGCAGCTGCTTCAGAAAAGGATGAATTCGAAAAGAGCGCAGGCTCCTCACAACCGGGTATTCCTGGTTAACGAATAAAGCAGCTGGGAGGAAGGAGCCTTCAGATGGATGATTACCGGGTTGTGATTTCCATCCCGGCTGGCAATCGCTTGATACGCTGCGCACCTGCATGAGATCAGTGTTCGTCCTGGCTCAATATATGAAGGAGATTCGCACTGCTTAATAGTCACTCGCCCGCGTGACGAGCGTCACCATCGAAGCTCAGTCAACATAGTCCAATCAAATGTTGAGATGGTCCACTCACGTGAAGCCCGCTTCCAAATACGTTCGAGTGCTTGAATACGCGCTTCTCTGTGTTGGATCACTCCTGTTGGCCATCTTCGTTCTTGCATACATCGACCGATGTGTGATGTCTAGAGTGGCCGTCGAGCAATTCGAAGCAAAACGTACCACCTCAAAAAATCCAACATCCATTGAAGTCCAGCCGCCGGATAACTCCAATGCAACGAACGCGCCAAAAGTTCCGGCCATGCAAAGTTGGTCATTAAGCAGAATCAAGGCTCACCACACTACTTTGGAAAAATCGGTTGAGACCCTGGGGGTTCTCCGCATACCCAAAATCGATCTTGAGGTCCCGGTGTTGAACGGAACAAATCAGTTCGCATTAAATCGTGGGGTGGGTCGAATCGAAGGCACTTCGTTTCCGGGGCAGCACGGGAACATTGGGATCGCCGGACATCGGGATGGATTTTTCCGAGGCTTGAAGGAGCTCACTCGAGGGGATTCCTTAGAACTCGACACTGCCGCTGGAAAAAAACTGTATGTGGTAGACAACATCCGAATTACCGGCCCCGCCAACATCAACGTCTTGCGCGCCCACGGCGGAGATTCATTGACGCTGGTTACGTGCTATCCGTTTTATTTCGTAGGTCTTGCCCCGCAGCGCTACGTCGTAGAAGCTTCATTAAATTCGACCGGAGCTGCGGAACGCAGGAAAGAGACCCAACTGAAAGGAAAAGAACAATGAAACAGTCTAAATCTCTTTTCTTCATTCTGGCGCTTGCAACCCTCGCTTTCATTTGTCTTGTGGGCACTGGCATTCAGGCACAGGATGTAACGCAACCTTCAACCACTAAAACAACCGGCTCGCCTGAACATGTCATTCACCGAACACATGTCCAGAACGCGGAAGTTATCCATGTGTCCGGGCACGACATGGTGCTCGAACTGGAGAATGGCAAATTCGAGCTGTTAAGTCTGCCTGCCGACTTTAAATTCAACGTTGACGGAAAGCACCTGAATGTCCACGAGCTCAAGCCGGGGACGAAGCTCACGCAGGAGATTCATACCATCAGCACTCCCCAGGAAGTCACTACGCTTAGAACCGTAAACGGGAAAGTGTGGCACCGGCAGGGAAGACACCTGATCTTGTCGTTTCCGGATGGGCCGAACAAGATGTATACCGTCCCGGATGGAATCGTGTTCAATATCGATGGGGAACAGAAAACGGTGTTCGACCTGCGCAAAGGGATGGAGATCAGCGCAACAGTGGTGCGGGTCGCACCGCAGCAAACGGTTACTACCCACACGGTCATGACAGGACAAGCGCCTCCGGCATCGCTTGTTCCATTTGAAGGCCCCTTACTGATCGAGCCCGCCGCTGAAACATCGGAACCGGAAACGGTAGCGTCGCTTGAGACACTACCAGCAGCACTTCCCAGCACCGGAAGCACTCTGCCCCTGGCAGGACTGCTTGGGTTCGTACTGCTCACAATGTACGCAGGATTAGTCATCACTCGTAAGAGTCACGGATGAACTCAGCGTAGGTGAGGGCGGCCAGTCCAAGTACTGGCCGCCGTGTTCTGCGCTTCTTTTATACCCACATTGTTCCCCCAGGCTCAGGGCATGCGCGTCATCTGAAGCTCGGTGCCGATGAGAAGCCTAGTCGGCGGCATTTAGCAAGGTGATAATAGGGGCAGGTTGAAGAGTTTGATCTCTCTGCCGTGAGTTTCTGGTTAGAGCCTGTCGGACTTATTCAACTGGGATTGATAGATTTGAATGCGCTGCCATCCAATCTGAATGCCGCGGCTCCCACGGCTAATTCCAGGGGCAGGCGCGGCCTTAGTGACGAAGAAGCAACTCTGCGGCTTCACAACGAAGGCTTCAACGAGCTGCCCACGTCGAAGCCACCTACTATTCTCGACACGGCCCGGCAGATCCTGCGTGAACCCATGTTTCTGCTGCTGATCGCAACCGGGGTTGTGTACCTGGTTATAGGCGATGCGCAAGAGGCCGCCGCAATGGTCTTCGCCGTGTTCGTAATTATTGGGATCACGTTCTACCAGGAGCGCAAAACTGAACGTGCCCTGCACGCCTTGAGGGATCTCTCCAGCCCCCGAGCGCTGGTTATTCGGAATGGAGTTCGCAAGCGAATTGCGGGCCGGGAGGTCGCAAGAGGTGATCTTGTCGTGCTGTCCGAAGGGGACCGCATTCCCGCCGATGGCGTGGTCGTGGAGAACAGAAATCTCCACGTGGATGAATCGCTGCTCACCGGAGAGTCGGTTGCAGTTACCAAATCAGAAGGGCCTGCAGCTACCGGGATGGGACCTCCGGGAGGCGATGGCTCTCCCTTAGTATTTTCGGGGACACTTGTTGTTCGTGGAAAGGGAGTTGCCGAAATCAAGGCAACAGGACTACGGAGTGAACTGGGCAAAATTGGAAAGTCATTGCAAGGTCTCAATCCGGAAAGCACTCGCCTGCAAAAGGAAACCAGCCGGGTGGTGCGGATCTTCGCTGTGATCGGGGTTTCCCTTTGCGTCAGCGTCGCCGCAGTCTACGCATATTTCCATACCAATCTGCTTGGGGGGATCCTGGCCGGCCTTACGCTGGCGATTTTCATGGTGCCCGAAGAATTTCCCGTGGTCCTGACCATCTTTCTGGCTATGGGCGCCTGGCGCATGTCCCGGCAGCGCGTACTCACGCGTCGCGTGCCG
>DATAEJ010000200.1:0-6056 GCA_036258095.1 Candidatus Angelobacter sp.
AACTGATCACGGAGTTATTGCGTGACCCAGCAAAGTTGCGGGAGATGAGTGAGAAGGCCAGGACGCTTTCGCACCACGACGCCGCCGGACGTGCAGCGAGGATGGCGGCCGAACTGGCGGGTTCAACAAGTTAGCCGCGAATTAACGCGAATGGTCGCGAAATCATTCGCCGAAGATTTGCGCAGGTGAACGCTGATCGGGGAAAAGGTATCCGTTAAAGCAGATCACGTATTGGTAGACCAAAGCGACACAAAGAAAGGGCGAGCCCGACCACGCGGCGAGCCCGCTGCGAAGTGAGCATTCACGGATTCAGCGCAATCTATGCAGTGGAGCGGTTTGGAGCGAAGCGACAGAAACCAATGTTTGCCAAAATACAACGCATACATTTCGTAGGCATTGGCGGGATCGGCATGAGCGGGATCGCCGAGGTGCTGCTCACGCTCGGCTACAAGGTGTCCGGCTCTGACCTGAAGCATTCGCCCGTGACCGAGCGGCTGGCTGAACTGGGCGCGATCATCTTTATTGGACATCGCGCAGAGAACGTAACCGGAGCGGAGGTTGTGGTAACGAGTTCGGCGATCATTCGCGAAAATCCCGAAGTTGCCGCAGCGCGGGCGCAACACATCGCGGTAATCCAGCGCGCAGAGATGCTGGCCGAGTTGATGCGGCTCAAGTACGGAATCGCGATAGCGGGCATGCACGGCAAGACCACGACGACCAGCATGGTTGCGTCAGTCCTAGCGGCGGGCGGGTTGGATCCGACGGTTGTTGTGGGCGGACGCGTAGACGCGATGGGTTCGAACGCGCGCCTGGGTAAGTCACATTATCTGGTGGCGGAGGCGGATGAAAGCGACCGCTCGTTCCTCAAGCTCTCGCCCATTCTCGCTGTGGTGACCAACATCGATCGCGAACACATGGACTGTTACCGGGACATGGCCGACGTGGAAGAGGCATTTATCGACTTTGTGGATCGCGTGCCCTTCTACGGAATGGTAGTACTGTGCAATGACGACGTTCGGTTGCGCGGTATTCTTCCGCGGCTGGCACGCCGTGCGACCACTTACGGCATCAGCGATGATTCTGACTTCCGAATCCTGCGCAGCAAGCTGCAATGCACAAGTACGCGGCACAACGCGCATTTTCAGGTGGAATACAGGGGCAAGGCGCTGGGCGAATTTCATTTGCAGGTCCCAGGACAGCACAATGTGCTGAATGCGACCGCCGCCGTGGCAGTGGGAATCGGCCTGGATATCGATCCGGACCGCATTCGCGAGGGGCTGGAGAACTTTGCGGGCGTGGACCGCAGGTTCCAGGTGAAGGGGCGCGTCGGCGGTGTGAGCGTGATCGACGACTACGGGCACCACCCTACGGAGATCAAGGCCACGCTGGCGGCAGCCCGGCAATGCCGCTTCGAACGGGTCCATGTCATCTTCCAGCCACACCGGTACACGCGTACCCGTGACCTGTTGAATGAATTCGGCACCGCGTTCAACGATGCCGACACCGTGTTTGTGCTGGATATTTATCCGGCGAGCGAGCAGCCGATTCCGGGCATCACCGGGGAGCGCGTGGCGGAAGCTATAAAGCAATACGGCGGGAAAGAAGCCCGTTACATGCCAACATTCGAAGACGCAGCTCGGGAAGCGTCGGCTGTAGCCGACTCCGGCGACATGATCCTTACGCTTGGTGCTGGGAACGTGTCGCAACTGGGCGCACAGCTGTTGGAACAGCTGAAGGCGAAGACCAAACGCGTTCCGGCATAGGAATTCTTCGCCGCCACGAATGAACGCGAATCGAGCCAAAGTAACTGACCTTCGACAACTGGCTCTGAGCACAATCGGGTACCCGTAAAACAAAACTGGCCGCCGCAGCGGCCAGCGTCAACGATCTTTGTAACCCTTATTGCCGAATACCAACCTCGGTCGCCTTCTCGCCGCTCGTTTGAGCTGACGCGGGAGGCTGTCTGAAGAAGTTGTGGTCGTACAGGGCGCGGTAGAATCGTCCGCTGATCTCAGCGGCCTTGGGGCCGTAAACCGGCCGGCCACCGCGCAGGAAGACGACGGTCACAATGCGTCCTACCTCAGTATTGGCGTAAGAGGCGAACCACCCAAAGCGCGTTCCGGATTTGGAACAGGTGCCCGTCTTGCCGAGGATCTGCTCTTCGCTGAAGTTGAGGCGGACGCTGCGCGCGGTTCCATACTGGACTGCACCCATCATGCCGTCCTCCACTTCAGGAAGGATGTCCTTGATTTCGAGTTGCCGCTTCACCCTGGGCTGGAAATCGACAACCTCCTCCGGCGAGGTGGGATGTTGCAGGTAATAAAGGGTTCCTCCGTTTGCGATGGCAGCTACCATGGCGCCGAGTTGAAGAGGAGTCATGGAGATGCTTTCACCGAACGAGCACATCTTGCCTACGCCGCCCAGTTTTGCATCGAGTTCGCGTGCGGGATAGACGCCCAGATGTTCGCCTTGAATGTGATAGCCGGCGAGTTCGCCCAAACCAAACTGATGGGCATAGTAGCTCACCTTGGAAAATCCAAGTTGCCGTCCGACAGCTTCAAAGTAAGCGTTGTTAGAGTGCGCCAGAGCCTGCGTGAGGGTCATGGATGACGAGCGCCCAAGCTGGACAGGCGTTTCGCGCGAGATCACGCCTTCACTGAGCGCGGCTAGCGCGACCGACAGCTTGATGGTCGAGCAGGGCTGCGCGCCTTCAGAAAGCGCGAGCTTCTGGTTGACCATGGCGAGGACACGTCCGCTGGTGGGATCCAGAGCGACGATGGTCCCGTTCATGTTGCCAAGCGCATCCAGGGCAGCCTGGCGCACAGTGGGATCTTCACCTGCGGTGAGGTCGCCTTCGCCCACATCAGAGGCGTAGGAATTGGTATAGAAGCGCTCAACGTAGCGACGGTGTCGCGCTTTGGCCGTACGCCTGGCTACCGGATGCTTGTGGCGCAGGCGGGTTATGCGCTTCTGTGCGCGGGCGTTTTCAGATACCTTGCCATCTTTTCGCGAACGCGAACGAGTGGTGGAACTGGCGGCAAACGACAACGTAGTGACCAGAAAGATCACCAGGGCGACGAAGAGGAGCTTGATCCGATATGTCATCAGGGCCACTCGAGGACCTTACAAACGTGTGAAGTGGAATTGTGCATGCGCTGGAATCCAGCGCCCGGCCATTCATTCCATCCTAGGAGAACCACACGAAGTGCAGCAATCCAAACTTCACCTGAATACGAAGTAAGTGATCCATCTGTGTTTCACTACCAAAAGTGAGATGCCGCTGCTCCGGGCCGTGTGGCTCAGGAGCAGCGATTGTCGATGTTGGGTCCGGGGGACTTAGTCCCCCGGAGTTAAACAAAAATCTTCATCCAGAGTTGTTTCTGGTTCCGGTCAGTTGATTTCGCCGCGCTTGCGGATGAAAGCGGGAACGTCGAGGTCGTCGGGCTCCACGCTGTTCTTTACCGAGTCTGCAACGGCGCTGAGGCTGGGATTCTCGCGCATGGGAGCAGCCATAACGCGTGCGCCATTGCCATTCGAGTATCCATTGCCATTTGAATAACCGTTACCATTCATCGCTGCGCCATTGGCTTTGGTCGCAGGCTGAGCAATGGGCTGCGCTACAGGGGGAGGCTGATAAGCACCGGCAGTCCGCGCAGACGCAATGGCCTGCTGCGCCACGGAGACGCTGCGCTGATTGCGCTGCTGGAAGTCGCTCTTGAACCCGGTGGCGATCACCGTGATCTTGATCTGATCTTCCATACGCTCATCCTGAACGGCACCGAAGATGATGTTGGCATCTTCATGCGCCGCAGACTGAATGATAGTGGAAGCTTCGTTCACTTCCGCCAGCTTCAGCGAACTGGAGCCAGTGATGTTGATGAGGATGCCGCGAGCGCCGTCAATCGCGCCTTCCTCGAGCAGCGGGGACGAAATGGCAGCCTGCGCCGCATCCACTGCGCGACGCTCGCCCTTGGCGATGGCTGTGCCCATGACGGCGTGGCCCATACCCTGCATGATCGTCTTCACGTCAGCGAAATCACGGTTGATGATCCCCGGGATGGTGATGATGTCCGAAATGCCCTGAACTGCCTGGCGCAAGATGTCATCCGCGACACGGAAAGACTCGAAGAAGCCGGCGTTCTGAGCAACCGCCAGCAGGCGCTCATTGGGGATGACAATCATGGTGTCGACGCTGTCGACCAGTTCGGAAAGCCCGCGCTCAGCCTGGTTCATGCGGCGCTTGCCTTCGAAGGCAAACGGCTTGGTAACGACCGCCACGGTCAACGCACCCATCTCGCTGGCGAGGGAGGCGATGATCGGGGCTGCACCGGTGCCGGTGCCACCGCCCAATCCGGCGGTGACGAATACCATGTCAGCCCCTTCGAGGGCCTCGATGATTTTGTCAGCATCTTCAAGCGCTCCGCGGCGGCCGATTTCCGGGTTGGCACCCGCGCCAAGGCCGGTGGTGAGCTTGGTGCCGAGCTGAATCTTCACCGACGCGCGCGACATCTGCAGCGCCTGCAGGTCAGTGTTGGCCACCACGAACTCCACACCTTCCATGCCGGCGCAGATCATCCTGTTCACGGCGTTGCCGCCGCCTCCGCCCACGCCGATCACCTTGATTCGGGCGTTATTCTTTGGCTCCTCATTGAAGCTGATGCGAATATCGCTTTCCGGCAGTTTGCGCTTTTCATCCATCTCAATCACTCCGATCTTCTCCAGTTGCTCCTCGATCCCTCTCACCGCCCGGCCCGGGGAATGTGCAGCCCCAACGGAGCTCCACTTGGTTACCGCTCCCGAAGCGTCACCGCTGAGCGCTTCGGACTTCAAAAATCTTTCTTCACTTACGCTCCCAGCTTCGCCAGCAGACCTCTAAATCTCGCGCCGAACCCGTTTTCCTGGATCATCTTTGCCGCGGTCGTGCGATGCGCGTACATCGCCAAGCCCACCACGGTTGCGAACTCCGGTTCTTCCAGTTCCACCGGCATTCCATCCATCCCTACCGGTTGCGCCTCATGCACCGGCCGCTCCAGCTCTTTCTCAAATTTTTCTGCCAGGCCATTCAGCCGCGCTCCGCCACCGGTCAGCGCCAGGCCGGCGTTGCACAGTTCCAGCACTCCCGCCTGCTGCAGATGCTCTTTCAGCATGTCGCACAGTTCTTCTGCTCTCGGCTCCAGGATCTCGGCCACAAATTTCCGCGGCATCAGCCTTGACGGACGGTCGCCAACTGCCGGAACTTCAATCTCATCGCCTTCCGGCACTTCACTGGCGTTAATCTCCGCAAACTGCCGCTTAATCCGCTCCGCCGACGCCAGCGGCGTACGTAGCCCAACTGCCAGATCATTCGTGAAGTGGTCGCCGCCAATCGGAATCACGCCGCTGTGCGCCACCATGCCATCGCTGTACACAATCAGGTCGGTCGATCCCGCGCCAATATCCGCCAGGCACACGCCCAGCTCTTTTTCGTCCGCCCTCAGCGTCGCATCGGCCGACATCAGCGCTTCAAATACCACGTTGTCCACGTGCAACCCTGCGCGGTTCGCCGCCGTTACCACGTTCTGCGCCGCGCTTGACGACGCCGTAACCATGTGCAGGTTCACCTCAAGCCGGCGTCCCATCATCCCGGCGGGATCGCGCACACCTGCCTGATCGTCCAAAATGAATTCCTGTGGCAGCAGGTGCAGGATCTCCCGGTCCGCAGGCAGAATCACCGAACGCGCCTTCTCCACCGCATGCCGTATGTCCTCGCGGTTCACATCCCTCGGCCGCGACCCTAGCGTGATTCCCGCCCGGCTCGTCACTCCTTTAATATGTGAGCCCGCCACTGACACCATGGCACTGCCCACCGCGCAGCCCGCCAGCTTCTCGGCTTCCTCCATCGCCGACTGAATGCTCTGTACAGCCTTCTCCAGATCGACAATGATCCCCTTCCGCGACCCGCGGCTTTCCACCACCGCATGCCCGCGATAGCTCAGCCCCATCTCCGTGGCCTCACCAATGAGCGCCACCGTCTTCGCACTTCCCACATCCAATACTGCAATCGCGTTGCTGCGGTC
>DATAEJ010000201.1:0-18227 GCA_036258095.1 Candidatus Angelobacter sp.
TGAACGAAATCCCTGCCCGCTCTGAAGCGGCGCCATACTACTTCACCTACATTGACCGAATCTCTTCGCCGGATATCCTGGGCGAACTGGAACGGCAGCTTCAAACAACGCCCGCATTCCTGCGAGAGATTTCGGAAGAAAAATCGCTGTTTCGCTACGGCCCCGACAAGTGGAGCATCCGCGAGGTATGGAATCACGTGAACGATTGCGAGCGCATGTTCGCGTTTCGCGCGTTCTGGTTTGGCCGCGGCTTCCCGACGGCGCTTCCGAGCTTTGAGCAGGAGATCGCGGCGGTGGCAGCCGAATCCGACCGCGTGCCATGGGCACAGCACATCGAGGAGTTCCAGCTCATCCGGCGGGCGACGCTGGCATTATTCCGGCATCTGCCTCCCGAAGCATGGAAGAAGAACGGAACGGCGAGCGGCAATGCGTTCACGGTGCGGGCGCTGGCGTACATCGCCGCCGGGCACGTGGAGCATCATCTGGCGATCTTGCGTGAGAGATATCTGAGAGAGCGGGGATGAAGCTGGTGACGGCGCCGAAGTTGCTGTCTGGCTTTCCCTGGTGAAGATGGCCAACCAGATTATTCCTTTTCGAGCACGCCCAATGCTTGCCACCCTGGTCAACAAACCCTTTGACCGGCCCGGATGGGTTTATGAGGAGAAATACGATGGATACAGGATTCTGGCCTACAAAGAAGGCAAAAAGGTAACGCTGTTCTCGCGCAATGACAAAGATAAAACAGAAGCGTTCCAGAGCGTGGCGGCCGCGGTTGCAAAGCTGAAGGACAGTACCGTTCTGCTGGACGGAGAAGTTGTGGCTTTCGACCGCCACAAAGTCTCGAGGTTCCAGCTTGTTCAGCAAGGCCGGAGCACGCGATTTGCGGTTTTCGACTGCCTGTACCTTAACGGGACAGATCTGCGCCGGAAGCCTCTCGCCGAGCGACGGAAGGCCGTGGAAAAGATCATTGCCGGCGACGGATGCATTTTTGTATCGAGGCGCCTTGCGGAGAACGGGCTGGAGGCATTCCGTCTGGCGCAGCAGCGCGGTTTCGAAGGGATCGTGGCGAAAGACAACTCTTCATCTTATGTGGAACAGCGCTCAAAGAGCTGGCTGAAAGTGAAGGTCCACCAGGAAGAAGAGTTCGTTATAGCAGGGTTCACCAGCCCGGCAGGGAGCCGGCAGCACCTGGGGGCTCTTTTGCTCGGCGCCTACAATCGCCGGCGGGAACTTCGGTATATCGGAAAAGTCGGGACCGGGTTCACCCACAGCACGCTCTCAAGCCTCTCAAGGTTGCTGACGCCGATCGTTCAGCAGAAATCCGCCTTCACTGATCCTCCTCGGGGCCGGGGAATCACATTCGTGGCTCCGAAGCTGGTGGCGCAAATCGCATTTCAGGAGTGGACTGGCGATGCCAGGCTCCGGCAGCCGGTCTATCTCGGCTTGAGAGATGACAAGAAGCCGCAGGAATGTTTGTTGCCGCGAGAGTTCGAGAAGGAGTAACGATTAGCGGTTGTTTATCGTTCGAATCCCTTCACCAGCAGTACAACCGCATCCGAACCTGCTTTGCGGTCTCTTGCAATCTCCTGGTATTCGGGTGAATCAACCCATTCGCGGAAGGATTGCTCATCAGGGAAAGAAAGCAAAACAACTTTCTGGCGGTCCCAGCTGCCTTCGACTACCCGTGGGTGTTCGTCGGCGGCCAGAACGCGGCCCTTGAAGCGTGACATTACTTCCATGAAACGGGACTGGTAACGGTTGTAGACGGCGCGGTCAGTAATGGTGAGTTGTGCGATGGCGTAAACGGGCACGCGAAAGCTCCAGATCAGTGTTAACGCACCACCAGCGGCGCGTATTCAGGGTGCTTTTCAATGTACTCGGAGATAAACGGACAAATGACATCCACTTTCAGGTTGTTCTCACGCGCGTATTCGAGCGCGCCTTGCGCCAGTTCAGACGCGACGCCTTTACCGTGCAGCGCATGGGGAACCTCGGTGTGGATGAGTTGCAGCACGTTGCCGGCAAGATTGTATTCAATGTAGCCGGTGGAGCCATCGCGCTCGAGCTCAAAACGGCCGCTCGTGACCTGTTGCGGATTATTTCCTCGCAAAGTGACCTCCACGATGCTGTAGATGATCTTAGTCTCCATTCGATGCGGAGATGCGAATCGCAGTCGCGAGTAGAATCGAAAAGCTATCTACTAAATGAGTTAAACAGGCTGATACCGGCTCGGGCCCGGTTGATCCATTGCGCGGCCGACTTCTCTTTTGCAGTTTGAATGTAGCTCTTAACTGTGTAGCACAGGCGCCTCGCCTGTGCCGTACTCTCAAAGCCCCTCCTCCGATCTCATGAAGTGATCGAGTGACTCGTCGATCCAGAGCGCGTCGTTCTGTTCGAGAGCTTGTTTCCTTTGTGTGACGAGGCTCCGCTTACTGCCGGTCATTATTGTTGCCAACCTGAAATAACCCAGCCCGCACGGCGCGGTAACTTGCAGAGATAGATTGCCATTCCTGCGGCACAGGCGAGGCGCCTGTGCTACAAACCGTATTACCCGATCGAGGTCATTTGTGAGACAGCTTCTAAATGTCCCACATCAGGAGAAACGAATGGAGCACTTCATGGAAATATCCGCGCTGGTGAAGGAGCGGGAGCGCCGTGGGAAATCGTATCTGGAGTTTTTGCGCCTTCCCGCAATGAGCGCCGGAGTCTATTGCCTTGCGGCCGGCGCGCAAGACCTGCAGAAGCCGCACCACGAAGACGAGATGTACTACGTGGTGAGTGGCCGGGCGCAGATGCGTGTAGGAGACGAGCACAGGCAAGTCGGGCCGGGTTCAGTCGTCTTCGTGGAGGCTGAGGTTGAGCACCGTTTTTACGACATAGAAGAAGATCTGGTCATCCTGGTGTTCTTTGCGCCGGCAGAGCAAATGTAGGCCGGTTTCTTCGTCCATGAGCTTTGTAGATCTCAGCCACAAGTCGAACCTGCCATTGAAGATCGTCTCCTGTGACCGGCATCACTGTCGGGCAGTGCTATTGCGGAACACAATGGTCAGTTGCTTAGACCCAGGGAGGAATCCCATGAGCATTGAGTTGCTGACCGAGCCACAGGAGAACGCCATCAAGGGGCCAAGGCTTGTAGCTGTGCCCGCGTTTCGCGCTGACGCTGGACCGCAGAGGCAGCTGTTTTCGCAGAGCCTGGTTGAAGATAGTGCTCAGGACCGGCAGCGACGTTTTTGGACCAGGTTCTGGTCGACCTCTGCCCAGGTAGGTGTGCTTTTCGTTCTCGTCCTGATTCCACTCTGGTTCACCGATGCGCTTCCGGTACAGCAGCTCGCGACTTTCCTGGTAGCTCCTCCGCCTCCACCTCCGCCTCCGCCGCCTGCGGCGCCGACCATCAAGGTGCAGAAGATCGTGAGTGAGGTGGTGAATGGGCAACTGCTTACGCCCAACAAAATCCCGAGATCCGTAAAGATGATCAAGGAAGAAGAAGCTCCGCCCCCAATGAGCGGAATGGGAGTGATCGGCGGCGTAGAGGGCGGCGTTCCGGGCGGTCAGGTTGGCGGCGTGATCGGCTCGATCCTGAGCAGCACCCGCAACTCAGGGACTACGGTTGCTGTGGCGGCGCCCGCGAAACCGATGCGCATCTCCAGTGGCGTTTCAGAAGGCATGCTGGTGCAGAAAATCGAGCCTGCGTATCCAGTCATTGCACAACGGGCACACATTCAGGGAACAGTCCGGCTGCAGGCCATTATTTCCCGGCAAGGCACGATCGAAAACCTGCAGCTGATTGAAGGCCATCCGATGCTGGTGCCGGCCGCAATCGATGCGGTAAAGCAATGGAAGTACCGGCCCTATGTTCTGAATGGAGAGCCGCTGCCCGTGGAGACAATCGTGATCGTCAACTTCCACCTTAGCTGATTTGCAGGCTATGCGGGCGAAGCGGCGGACTCCGGGGTACGCCGCTTTTGGTTTCATTGGCGTCAGCGTTCCAGATTCACGGTCAGCCGTACCTCAGAGTCTTCCAGGACCTTCAACTCACGATTGAAAGCCCGATAGCCCTTTGCGGCCACCGATATGGTGTGTTTGCCGGGAGTGAGCTTCAGGCTTACCGGTGCATTGCCGACAAAGTCTCCATCGACGGAGACGTCGGCATCCTCCGGCGTCGCGGTCAAAATCACCGTGCCTTTGCCGGTATTTGGCGGAGCCGTCAGGCTTGGTTCGGGCGGTACCGCTTTGGGTGGAGAGACAGCGATCTCAGCCTGTGCTGTGTGCACGACGGACTTCTGAGTCACTGTTCCACCGAGTGTCTCTTTTACCTGTTCGAAGAACTTGTCTGCCATGCGATCGCCGGCCCCGAAAGATACTTCCGCGTCTTTCATTTGCACGTTGATCACAAGAACGGCACTGCGGTCATTCTGGGGCTCGATGGAAGCATTCGCGATAAACCCCTGTGAGAAAACTGAACGCCCGGTGGAAAAGGTGAACATGAGCATTTTTTCGTTCACGTATGTAACCACGTGGCGTTCGCGCGCGGTCCGAAGCGCGGCATTGAAAAGGTCAGTTGCAGAGTTGTCAAACAGCTTCTTTTTGGGTTTCGCTAGAAGCGGTAGCGCCATGGAAAAAAGAAGCACTAGCAGGATGAGACGCTTGAACATGCTGGCGGATTCTCCTGCGCAATCCGGTGGCAATCCGGGTGCCAATCTTCTTTCCATGCCAAGTCTGGGATTACGAAGGATTAGATAGACAGCGCTGATATCAGATTCAGCTGCCGCTGGTGCTTTTCAGCCAATGTTACTGGTGAAAATAGGCCACCAGCGGCGGTGATCTCAGGAGCGGCCTGCCTCCGCCGTGGAACTGATTGCCGAAGTGCAGAAGGCGCAACGCCTGGCGGCGATCGGAACGTCGCTCAGGCATTCCGGGCATTTTTTCGTCGTGGGATCGGGTGCAGGCTCGCCGCGGGCGGCGCGCTGCTTCCAGGCGTTCATGGGCGCGACCATAAAGAAGTAAACCGCAGCCGCGATCAGCAGGAAGCTGATCAGCGCATTCAGGAATAACCCGTAAGAGATGACACCTCCATTGATGGTCGCGCTGAAGGCGCTGAAATCCGGCTTGCCAACGATCGCGGCGATCAGTGGATTGAGAATGTTGGTGACGAAAGCCGTGACCACCGCGCCAAAAGCTGCGCCGATCACGACCGCCACCGCCAGGTCTATGACGTTCCCGCGCAGGATGAACTGCTTGAAACCTTTGAGCATGACGCACCCCCTCGGCGGGAAATCATACTACGGGTTTCAGCTGGCAACGCGAGACTCCGATTGGCGGACGCTGTCTTCAATCGCGTTCCATTCGGAATCGCTCATACGCAGTGAAGCCGACGCGACATTCTGCTCCAGATGGTCTACACGAGAGGTACCAGGAATCGGCAGCATCAAGGGAGAGCGCCGGAGCAGCCACGCAATCGCGAGCTGTGAGGTCGTCGCGTTGTGGGATTTGGCAACGGAGTCCAGGACTCCGCCGGGCCGGGTGAGTTCGCCGGCCTCCAGCGGGAACCATGGAATGAATGCGAGCTTGTTCTTTGTGCAATATTCCACCACTTCTTCGTGGCTACGATCGCTGAGGTTGTACTTGTTCTGCACGCTCACGACGGGAACGATCTTCTGCGCAGCCTTGATCTCCGCGACATTCACTTCCGAAAGGCCGATGTGGCGGATCTTGCCTTCCTGCTGCATCTTTTTGAGTTCACCGAGAGATTCTTCCGCCGGAACCTTCGGGTCAATACGGTGCAACTGATAGAGATCGATGCGGTCGACCTTGAGGCGGCGAAGACTCATCTCGACGCTCTCGCGCAGATACTCGGCTCGCCCCACCGGCGCCCACTGGTTCGGGCCCTGGCGAGTAAGGCCGCCCTTGGTCGCGATGACCAGACCTTTTGGATAGGGGTGCAGGGTTTCAGCGATCAGGTTCTCGCTTACTTCAGGACCATAGGCGTTGGCAGTATCAATAAAGTTGACGTCGAGATCGAGCAGGCGCTTGAGAACCCGCATGCATTCGGCGCGGTCGCGCGGCTCTCCCCAGATTCCTTCTCCGGTGATGCGCATGGCGCCGAAACCAAGCCGGTTGACGGTGAGATCGTTTCCAAGCGTAACGGTTCCTGCTGCTGAAGCGGATATGTTGGGCATAAGGGGGTTCGATTCGCGCCAGGCGTGCAAAGATTCCTCGAATCATCAAACACAGAACACCTTTCAAACACAGAGGAACTGAGCAGGCGGAGCACAAAAATGATTTCTATCAGGCAGAGAACCGCGGGGCGACGATTCGCTGGGAGGGAACTTATCGATTGGATAACGTGTCCAATGCCTCAGAGCAGGAAGGTTGATGCTCTTGAGGTTGGAAATGCAAATGCAGTCGAGCCAGCAGCTTGCCGCCGAGATGAACCTGACGCCATTGATCGATATTCTTCTGGTTCTGCTCATCATTTTCATGGTGGTGATACCGCACCATTCGCTCGGCGAGCGGGCAGAGATTCCGCAGCCGAGCCGGCCGGATGCATCACGCAAAGAAGACGCTGCGCTGGTCCTGCAGTTGATCAACAAAGGTGAGGGAAACCGTCCGGATCTCAAGATCAATGAGCATCAGGTGAGCTGGGACGGTTTGGAGCAGCAGCTGGAGAAAGTGCTCGTGGTGCGTGCAGATAAGACAGCGTTCCTGAAAGGTGATCCGGAGGTCGATTTCGAGTACGTGGCCGAGGCACTGGACGTGAGTCGCAGAGCAGGAGCGGACCGGGTGGGGCTGATCTCGCACTGAGTCGAGTACGTCTAGGTAGATACCTTTAGATTCAGCAGCACGGCATTGTTGAGTCCAACCGAGGCCGTAAAGCATCAAAAAAGGAAGCCCAAACTCCCCCGATTGCTGAGTGTAAATAGTTGATGAATCTGTACTTGGGTCTGAGAAACCCGGTCCAGCGTCAGTTTGTCTTTTCGAGCGAACGGGGGTATCATTAGATAGGTGGTTGTAGCTGGTTTCGGCCCAGAGCGAGAGCTGCCTGGGTAAATCGATGTGGCGAACGTACCAGTGGGCGGAACGCCCACTTTTATTTTGCAATTATTTTTTTCGTCGTGTCGAAGAAGCATGCAAGAAGAATGGCGGCAGGAAACGACAAAATACGAGAGATTGCTGATCGGGTGGCCGCGACGCACGGCGTTGAGCTGGTGGAAGCGGAACTGAAAGGCGGCGGCAAGGCGCGCAGGCTGCTGGTGACCATCGACAAACCCGAAGGTGTGACGCACGACGATTGCGCCAATGTGAGCCGCGAGCTCTCAACGATTTTGGACGTGGAAGACGCAGTACCGGGCGGCGCCTACACGCTTGAAGTTTCGTCGCCGGGGCTGGACCGCAAGCTGCTCAAGCCGCAGGACTACCAAAGATTTACCGGGAGCCTGCTGAAGGTGATGACGCGCGAGCCGGTGAATGGCAATCGCCATTTCGAAGGCCGCCTGCAGAGCTTCTCCGAGGGAAAGCTCAAGCTGGAACTGGTGAAGGGGAGCAAGAAACCAAAGCCTGGTCATGCCGAGCACGGCCCGACGATAGAGCTCGAACTGGCGAATGTGGAGAAAGCGAACCTGGTTCCGGAAATCTAAAACTCGCAGATGTCGCAGTCAGATCAGTGAAGCCAGGCAGGGAAGAAGTAACAACGATCGGGGAACCGTACGAGGTCCTCAAGGGAAATAAGGAATGGCAAGCGAGATTTATAACGTCATTGATGCGATCAGTCGCGAGAAGGGCATTGACCCACAGATCGTAATAAGCGCTGTGGAAGACGCCATTGTTGCGGCCACCCGCAAAAAGGACAAGAGCCAGGAGAACCTGCGCGGCGAGCTGGACAAGGAGTCCGGCGTGATCCGCGTGTATGCGGTGAAGCAGATCATGGCGTCAGAAGACGACATTGAAGACCCGCAGCTGGAAATCTCGCTGGAAGAGGCCCGCGCCATTGATCCCAATGCCGAGGTCGGCGGCGAGGTGCGCTTCCTTAAGTCCACGGAAGGACTGGGGCGCATCTCCGCACAGATCGCGAAGCAGATCATCTTCCAGAAGGTCCGCGAAGCCGAGCGAGACACCGTCTACAACGAATACATCAACCGCGTAGGCGAAGTGCTGAACGCCACGGTGAAGCGCATTGAAGGTCCAGACGTGATCTTCGATATCGGCAAGGCGGAAGCGCGTATGCCGAAGAAAGAGCAGTCGCGGCTGGAATCATTCTCGATGGGTGAGCGCGTACGCGTGGTGCTGGTGCGTGTCGACAAGAACTCAAAGGGCCCAGCCGTGGTGGTTTCACGCGCCGCGCCGGAACTGGTACAGAACCTGTTCCAGACCGAAGTGCCGGAAATCTATGACGGCACGGTGCAGATCCGGGCCATCGCGCGCGAAGCCGGCGAGCGCACCAAGATCGCCGTGATGTCGAAAGACAAAGACGTGGATGCTGTGGGCGCGTGCGTCGGCATGAAAGGCATGCGCGTACAGTCGATCATCCGCGAGCTGCGTGGAGAGAAGATCGACATTATCGAGTACCACGAGGATGCGGTGACCTTCGCTGAAAAGGCGCTGCAGCCGGCCAAGGTAAGCCGCGTAACGGTGCTCGACGGCTCTGACAAGCATCTTGAAGTAGTGGTAGATGACAGCCAGCTCTCGCTTGCCATCGGCAAGAAGGGGCAGAACGTGCGGCTGGCAGCCAAGCTGCTGGGCTGGAAGATTGACATCAAGAGCGAGGAAGAGAAGCGCCAGGAAGTGGAGCAGCAGATGTCCAGCCTGGTGGGTAACGCAGCTACGCCGCTCGACCGTGTGCCCGACCTGGGTGAGGCGATGATCGCCAAGCTGCATGAAGCGGGTATCACGACGGTGGAGGCCCTGGCGGACATGACTCCAGAGCAGCTGGAAGAACTGCCCGGAGTAGGCCCTAAAACTGTGGAAAAAATCAGTATTGCGGTAAATAATTACTTTTCCACCCTTGAGGGCCAGCCTGCCGAGGGCGCGCCAGTGGCGGAAGAAGCTGCTTCTGAATTACAGGAAGGCGCAGAGAGCGCTGAGGGCGCCGCGACCGCTGAAGCCTCAGCCGAAGGCGAGAGCCTGAGCGCGGAAGCTGCGCCGGAAGAAAGTGCGCAGCAAGCCGAGCCGGCAGCTGAAGAACAGGCAAGCGCTGAAGCACCGCAGGAAGAGCCTGCGGGAAGCGAGCAGCCGCAGGACGAGGCCGCTGAGAGCGGGAAGGAATCATGAGAAATCAGTACGAACCGCGCAGCAATGCGCGGCAAAACAAAGCCGTGAGGTCGATATGATCGCGTAGCGGGAAACACCTGGAGGAACCACAGAACGGAATGAAGATTCGAATCAATGATCTGGCCAGAGAGCTTGAAGTGAAGAGCAAAGCGATTCTGGATGTGTTGGAAGAAGTAGGAATAACCGAGAAGAAGACCCATTCAAGCTCCGTTGAGGACGATGAAGCGGAAAAGATCAGGAAGCATTTTTCCGCCAAATCCGGTTCTGCCTCCAGAGAGAGACCCACGTCTGACATCAAGCCGAAGATCGACCTTTCCAAGATCTCCAAGCCTGGCGACGTAATGAAGCTGTTGAGGCAGCGCGAGCAGGAACAGCAGCAGCCTCCACGACCGCCGGTTCCGCCGGCACGGCCTGCCACCACGGTGGTGAGGCCTCCGGTTACGCCCGCAGCCAAGCCGCAACCGCCAGTAAGTGCGCAGCCTGCTGCGTCGCCCGCGGAGAAGACCGCTGTTGTCACGCCGCCGCCGGCGAAGCCGGCCGCGCCGCCGCAGCCCGAAGGCCGCATGATTACTCCGCAGCCGCGACAGGCTCCGCCGATTGTGTCCATGCCGCCGAGCGCCGCGCCGCCGGCACCGGAAAAGCCGGCAGCACCGCCTGCTGTAGTGGTGACGCCTCCGCCCGCGCAGGCCCAACCGCCTGCCGCCGTGGTTACGCCGCCGGCGAAGCCCGCAGCGCCGCCGAGCGCGCCCGTTGCAGCGGCGCCTCCCGCGGCTGAAGCTCCGGCCACTCCTGCACCGCCGCAAAAACCGGCATCGCAACAGCCGATTGTTCCGCAGCGCCGCATGATTACGCCGCAGACGGGTCCGCGTCCTGTTTACACGGCGCCTCCACCTCGTCCGCAGGCTCCGCCTTCGCAATCGCATGGTCACCCGCAGGGCGCACGTCCGCAAGGCGTGGTTCGCGGCCAGCCGATTTTCCAGCGTCCGCGCCCGCAGGGCCCGGGAGGGCCTCCGGGATCGCGTCCGCAATATCAGCGGCCGGGCGAGCAGCGCCGTGGTCCGCATCCTACCAGCGCCGCGCGTACGGGATTCCCGCCGCGTCCGGGAATGGGTGTGCCGCCGGGCGGTCCGCCACCGCCTGGGTCCGGCAAGCCTGCAGGACGTCCTGGTCCGCCGCGCCGTCCGGGACAGCCGTATATTCCGCGTGATAAAGAAGGCCCGATGAAGGGCTTCGTTCCGCCGCCACGCATGGCGTCACTGAACGAGCCTCTTCCCATCACGCGTTCGATCACCATCACGGAAGGCATCAGCGTCAAGGACCTTGCGGAGAAGCTGGGCGTGCGCGCGAAAGATCTTATCGCTCGTCTGCTGTCCCGCGGTGTGATGGCCACCGTAAACCAGTCGCTCGACTTCGAACTGGCGAAGGAACTTGCTCGCCACTTTGGCGCCGACTCCGAAGCCATCAGCTTTGAAGATCAGGCAGCCAAGGAAATGGCCGCGATGACCGGCGGCATGCAGGAATCTGCCGCAGCCGCAGTCACTCGTCCTCCGGTGGTCACCATCATGGGCCATGTCGATCACGGCAAAACGTCATTGCTTGATGCGATCCGTGAAACCGACGTCGCCGGTGGCGAAGCGGGTGGAATCACGCAACACATTGGCGCCTACAAGGTGAAGATCGCCAAGGAAGATTCTCCGGCGTTTGGCCGGCAGATCGTCTTCCTGGATACGCCTGGTCACGAAGCGTTTACGCGCATGCGCGCCCGCGGAGCCAAGGTCACGGACATCGTGGTGCTCGTTGTTGCAGCCGATGACGGCGTGATGCCGCAGACGGTTGAAGCCATGGACCACGCCAAAGCCGCCAAGGTGCCCATCATCGTGGCTGTGAACAAGATCGACAAGGCAGATGCGCAGCCGGACCGGGTGAAGAAACAGCTTGCTGATCGCGGGCTCATGCCGGAAGACTGGGGCGGCACGACCGTATTCGTTGACGTCTCAGCCAAGAAGCACACCAACCTCAACCTGCTGATGGAAATGATTTGCCTGGTGGCCGATCTTGGCGAGCTCAAGGCCAATCCTGAGCGCCCTGGAAACGGTACCGTGGTGGAAGCCAAGATTGACCGTGGCCGCGGGTCTGTGGCCACCGTGCTGGTCCAGAACGGCACGCTGCGCGTCGGCGATAGCTTCATCGTGGGCAATACCTTCGGCAAAGTACGCGCCATGTTTGACGATCGCGGCAAGGCCCTGGACGAAGCTCCACCATCAACACCGGTGGAAGTGCTCGGCCTCGAGGGCCTGCCTGAAGCCGGCGACCAGTTGCTGGTGGTCGATCGCGAAAGGGCGCGGCAGATTTCCGAGTACCGCGAGCAGAAAGCACGCGAAGCCACGCTGGCCAAGTCATCGAAGATTTCGCTGGAAGGGCTGGCGGAGCAGATCAAGACCGCAGGCGTGAAGGAGCTGGCCATCATCCTGAAGACGGACGTGGGCGGCTCAGCCGAAGTGCTCAGCGATACGCTTTCGAAGCTCTCCACCGAGAAGGTGAAGATCAAGATCCTGCGCAGCGGCGTGGGCGCCATCACGGAAAATGACGTGCTGCTGGCCTCGGCCTCCAACGCAGTGATCATCGGCTTCAACGTGCGTCCGGAACGCAAGGCGCAGGAACTCGCCGAGATGGAGAAGGTGGATATCCGCCTGCACTCGATCATCTACGAGCTCCAGGATGAGATCAAGAAAGCCATGGCTGGACTGCTCGAACCCGTCATCAAGGAGAACTACCAGGGCCGCGCGGAGATCCGCGAGACCTTCCGCGTTCCCAAGGTGGGTGTGGTGGCCGGCTGCTACGTGCTGGATGGGCACATCAAGCGCGACAACGAAGTGCGCGTGGTACGCGACGGCGTGCAGGTCTACAAAGGCAAGATCGGCTCGCTGCGCCGCTTCAAGGACGATGCCAGCGAGGTCCGCAACGGCATGGAGTGCGGCATCAATATCGCCAACTTCAATGACGTGAAGAAGGGCGACGTGATCGAAGCCTTCGTAACCGAGCGCGTCGCGGCGGAGATTGGCGTGGCGTAAGCATAATTCACAGTTCCATTCAGAAGACGCAGCCGAGCGCTGCGTCTTTTTTTTGCTCGAACAAGCGAGTGCATCCGCCGGGGCTCTTGCTTAGCAGGCCTGCTCGAGCTGCGTTTCAAACCGCGTCCCCCAAGGGACGCGGTTTTTGCTTGCGGACTGCCAGATTCAGGTGTGGGTTGCCTCTTTGGAGGCGCCGTCACCTGGTAGTGGGCCCGTCATAGGCGTTTATGCGGCGGCCATGGCGAGCTGTTCCGGGAACTGCATCCACTTGGAGTCAACTGCATAGACCACTACCTCCCAGTCGATGCCCCGGTCGTAATCAGAACGGGCGTGCACGTTTAGAGATGACCGCAGCAGTCCGCCATCGGTGATGCCGATGCCCCCGTTGTTTCCTTTCCGGGGAATGAACTCGTATCCTACGATCGTTTTCTGGTGGTCAGCATAACTCCAACTGGCCTGCTGCCAGCCCGGTGACGTATAAGGTTTGTTCTGCCGCTGGCGGAACACTTCAGTAATGGTAACCAGCGGGTCGTGGTAGTCGAGTGGGCGCACGCCGCCTCTATCCTTCCTGGCAAGCACGTCAAGGTAGAGTGCATGATATGCGTAGTAAGCCTGCATCTCTGTCCACCAGGCCTCAAACCGGTCATAAATGTTGTTGAGCAGGGCGGGGTCCCTGGGTAACTGGTCCTTGTGCGTCTGGATGGCGTTTTGCAGGTCCTTAAGCTTCTTTTCCAGCTCTCCTTTGTACTTGGCCGGGCATCCGTTGAGCAGGATGGGAGCCAGGCGACACTCGGAATAGAGCTCGGCGATGCGCGCCATCGCGTCAGGATCAATCTCCACGCTTGACGGAAAATCGGCCCCGGCGAGCGAGAGATGATAAAGGATGGCTTCATCCGGCTCGCCCACTGCGGTTTCCGAAAACATCTTGAACTTGGGCTCAATCTCGGTCAGGGACGCGCTCTCGAACTGCGCGCCGGCTTTCACTCCGGTCATGGAAATGTGGCAGTGCATCTCGACCTTGTGCCTGGAGGCGATCTCCGTCATCTTCAGGCGCCCTTCAGCGCTGAACACATCCGGCTTCTTTACGTTGATCTCAGCTGCGAACTGCTGGTGGCTACTTGAGTCGCTGGCGAAGAATGACAGCGTGGCCCGGAACGTGGCCTTTGAGGTATAGCCGGCCACAAAGTAATCTCCATACTTTTTCCGGAACTCCTCGCCTACGACCTGTTTTGCGTCATTACTCAATGTATAGTCGGTCACGCTGGGGAGCACGAACGCGGTCCGCCCCACCGGATGGAAGGTGAAGGCCCTGGTGGCTTCAATGTATAGCGAGTTTTTCTGGTATTTGAGCTGTTTAACGTAAGAAGCTTTGGCGGAGACGTCTATGCCGAAGAGACTAAAAGTCCCCGCCGCGCTGGTTTCAAGGCTGGAGGCGAAGTCTTCCAGGCTCTGGAAGATGTCGTAGGTGGATTCCTCGTCACGGGTGATTGTGTCAGCAGTTGGAGAGAACTTCACGACAGCCGGCGACCGGAAATGTCCGGTAACTGCCTCCACGCCTATCCCCGGCACCATTCCCTGAATAAAGGGAATTTTCATGATGGTTTCAAGCTTGGTAAGTGGCATATTGCCTTCCTTTCCTGACGGCCTGTTCTGGAGATTGCAAGCTAATGCTCGTTGCCGTCATTGGCCCAGTCAGACGGGGGAAATACTCTGAACCAAGTTCACGTTATTTCAGTGAATTGGGCGCCTCAGTGATGCGCAGCACAGGAAGGTGTGAGAGTCCAGCTTGCGGGAACCCCGGCTAGCGGACGTCAGCCACGAGAGACGTTTTGCAGGGAAGAACCCGTGGAGAGTAGAAGAGTTTGCCGCCGGTCTGGCGCAAAGCGAGATGGAGCCTGGCTTTCCGGGACGAGGCTTCATTGATTAAGAGCTGCATCACGTAACCGCTGGAGGCGACGCTGAGCCATTCAGCATTCATGAAGCCCATGAAAGCGCCGCCGGTCCGGGCCGCAAGCTCGATGATGCGATCGTCAGCACGGTCAATCAAAGTCCATGGAGTGAAAAGCGAGGCCGCGCCGAGATCAGAGTTCACGATCACGGGAGGCAGCAGGAACTGAACGCGAATGCCACGCTTCTGCAGTTCCTGGCGGAGCGCCGCGGCGTGGATCCGCGATCCGGCTTCGTGGCGATCCGTAACGAGCAGAATGGTATCGCCCGGCTGCGGGTGTTCAAAAAGGCCGGCTGCGCGATGAAGGGCGTCAAGCACGCGAGGATGGCTGCCGAGATTCTTGCTACCCGCGAGCACGGTGTCAATGGCTACGTTGCGTTCATCTCCCCGGCTGAAGAATCCATTGCTGAGAACAGAGTGTTCGCCGAAGGATGCAAAGGCCACGGGCATGCCTTCCGGCGCTTCGCGCAAGATATCCGCCACGCTATTCAGGATGGTGGGCGAAGCGGCATCCACCAGCACCACGGCGCGATTGCGGAACGCCGGCTGAATACTCACCACCTCGGCGATGCTGCTACCCATGGAAGCGGTGAAATCACGCGCGGCCAGACCGCGAAGAGGAGCTTTGCTGCCGGCGTCAAAGGCGTTCACCGCAACATAGGAACTGCACTGCTGTGAAAACGCCAGCGGCGCCACAAAGAACAGCACGAGTGATGAAAAAAGCCTGGCTGCACGCATGGTGCAGCCAAACATATCGCGATCCGGGCGCGGGTGGAATCAGCCGAGCGCCTGAGAGGAAAGACCCTATCCTGCCACTCAATGAGAACGGATGCTATTTGAAGGAATCGGTTGTGCCGGTCCCTTAGCCTGTGCCGCAGCAGACCCCGTACAGGGAGTCAGAACCTGCGGGTAATAAAGCGTGGTCTGGCGGTTCTCCTGCACCGCATCCGTGGCGAACTTCAACTTCCATTTGTGAGAATGGGCGTCACTCGGCTCGCTGATTCCCACCATGTAGCCCTTCCAGGGAAAGCGGAAAAGCCAGGGATGGTAATCCACAAACATGCCGCCGGTGCGCGCGCTGAGCTCTTCGAACATCCTTTTTTCCGTCAGGTGCTGGCTCCACATAAAGTCCCGGGCCACGCGGCTGAGCGGGGAACGCAGCATGATCGCGAGGCGGGTGCCGGTCCGTTCAAACTCCCTGCGTACGTCATCACTGGTATGGCGGCTGTGATTGTCGAAAGGATCACCCACCAGGAGAATGGTGTCACCTGGCTGGTGGCCGCCAAACTTGTGGAGCGCTTCCAGCAGAGCGTCGTACATGGCAACGCGGTCGCCGACTTTGGGACCCATTTCGATTACGTCGTTGATCTCGGCAGTCCGCGCTTTGGGCTCGGCGTTAAAGGTGGAGGTGAAGAACGTTTTGTCGGCGTAAATGCCGAAGGCGAGCGGCTTGCCTTCCGGGGCTTCGCGGGCCATCTTGGTAATCGAGTCGGCGACCTCGCCAATTTTGTTGTTGTCAGTGCCGTCTGCTTCCAGAAGCACCATGACGCGATTTTTGAAACCGGCTTCGAGGCTCACGATGGACAGAGGCGTGTGACCGCCCGCGACGCGAAGGTCTGCCGGTTTGAGGTTAAGAATCTCCTCACCGGTGGTGTGGTCAATGGCTGCCACTACAACATAACTGGTGCAGGTTTGCGCGGCGGCGAGAGCTGAGCAGAACAGAACAACGAGCGGGACCAGGGGGCGCATGGTGAAAGCCTCCACGCCGGAAATTCTGGCGTATCTGGGGCACAAGTCGCAAGCGCGAGAGTGTGTCCGGAATATTGGGATGTGCGGCCCGCAGGCGGGAGATGCTTGCCAGCAGTAGCCCCGGGACGCGATAAAAACGCACCGGAAGATTACCATTAATCCATGCCTGACTATGTGAAATTACCCCTTGGACCGCATGCGCCGGAACGCGTGAATGCGGTGATAGAAATCCCCAAAGATTCGGTGAATAAATACGAATACGACAAGGAATTGCACGTTTTCCGGCTGGATCGGACATTATTTTCACCAGTGCACTATCCGGGCGACTACGGTTTCCTGCCATGCACGCTGGGGCTGGACGGCGACCCGCTGGACGTACTTGTGCTGGTGGAGGCGCCCAGCTTTCCCGGCTGCCTCATGGAAGTCAGGCCGATCGGTATGCTGCGCATGGTCGACCAGGGAAAGGGCGATGAGAAGATACTGGCGGTTGCGGAGAGCGATCCTCTTTATCGCGAAGTGAAAGATATCGACCAGGTTTTTGATCATACGTTACGGGAAATTGAGCATTTCTTTTCCGTGTACAAGGCACTTGAGGGAAAAAAGACGGAGATCGCGGGATGGTCCGGTGTGGACGCGGCGAAGAAGATTATTCGGGAGGGGCAGGGAAGGTTTAGGTGATCGCCGTGATCGCCGTAATCGCGCGGAATCGCCGTAATCGGCAAAGGATTCGAAGGCGGCTCTGGCTCACGCGCGAGACGCGGGATGCCGCGCCTCTACGCCGGTTCTGTATATGGCCCTTTAGCCGTCTCGGAGCGATAGGGATACCTCGCTGCGCTCGGGATTTCAGAAGTAGTCGCGCCGGCTATTTCGTCGCTACTAATTTTTGCTTTTCCAGAATGCTCACGAGCCGGTCCACCCAGGCCTGATCGATGTCGAGGAGATATTCGGCGGAGAGCAGGTCGGCGATTTCAGCGGTGCTGCGACGGCCGTCCATGAAATTGAGGGCTTCAAAGCTGATCAGGGCAAAGTTGGGTTTCGTAGCGAGGCCATCGGAGTCACTGGCAAAACGAGCTTCCTGCTCCGCGAGCCACTTGGCATCTTCGGGGCTTGCGTTTTCGAAGGCTGAGGCATCGAGCGGAAGAAGAGTCAGCCGGTGAGGTGTAGAACTCTTTCCGGCAGGTGTGGCTTTCGGGGGCGCACCAGCGTCAGAGGAAGCAATGTTTGTTATCGCGAGTACCTCTCGCAGGCGATCCATGTTCAGATGAACGCGTCTTATCCCGGCAGGAGTGGAGTGGTCATCGAGTGCCACACGGCGGACCAACTCTGAGATCCGGGCTGCATTTTCGGCAGCGGTTATCCGACGCATTTCATCAGACACGGCATGTTCCGAACTGGTTGTTTTGGAAACCAAGTAGGCAGCAGCCGTCGCGAACGCTCCCACACGCCTAAACTCACTCGCATCAGTCTTATCGATTTTGTCTTCGCTGGTGTGGTGAGTCCAATCGGGATCGTGGCCGAGCATTGTGGATGGGACTCCGAGGCCTAGAAGGACATCATGATCGCTGCCTTGTGCATAGGAAATGGCTTCCTGAACCCAGTAATTGCGAGTGCCGGTCGGAGCGTAAAGATTGGCTTCACGCGTTTGCGCCAGAACATCAGTCAGAAGACCATCCAGAAATGAGGCTACGGAATCGGGCGACTTTGTGAAGTAGAAGCGCGAGTTGGTCTTGACCGTGTCTTCGCCAACCATGTCCATATTGATGTTGGCAACGATGCACGGCTTTCCCGGAGAAAACGCATCCGATGGCTGCTTTCGCGGATCGTCCCATGGTGCGTCGCAACGACGCGCTTCCAGGTGGTTGCTGACGTAAGCGAGCGTGCCGAAATATTCCGGCACCCACATGAAGTGGATGGTCAGTCGCGGCGGAGCGATCTTTTTCGATGCGATAAGAGCCTGCAGTGTGCGAACGGCTTCCATCATGGCGCCGGAGCCGGACGCGTTGTCGTTGGCGCTCCATTTGGGATGGTCGAGATGGCCGGTGATCAGGACTTCGCGCTCGGGGTGCTCGGTGCCGCGGATGTAGGCGTGAACGAGCGTGAGTTTGCCGGGACCGAGCGTGGCGTCAATCTTTCCGTGAACACGAACAGGGCCGTTCGCCATCAGCGATTTCAGCTGGTCGTACTGGTTGCGCGAG
>DATAEJ010000202.1:0-22162 GCA_036258095.1 Candidatus Angelobacter sp.
TGGTCTGCCGTAAGTCCCCGTTTGGCCACCACGGCCTGCAACGCGCGGGTGAGCGATTCATTCCACCATTTGCTGCGTTCTGCCGTGCTGATGGTCGCGTATCTCAACTCGCGCAGCTGCCCTCCGGCAATCCCGGCGAATTCTTCATCAACGCACACCACAGCCGCAGCGGTTACGGGATGGAAGCCGGCCAGCAGGTCACGGGTGAGCAGGTCCATGGCGCGGATGGCCGAAAGCGGCGAAAGCACGATCGTCAGGCCGTGCGTCCAGCGTGAATCGGATGCCTGTGGATAGAACTGCTTGTGCAGCTGCCAGAATTCAATCGCGATCGAGACTGACACGCAAAGAAGCAGAGCCAGGCAGCCCCAGACGGCACGGGTGCCCACGCGATAGAACAGCCACGGCACCACTCCGAACAGGACAAAAAACTGCAGGCAGACCATTACGGCCGCGGAGCGCGCAACGCTGCGGAATTCGGAATAGCGCTCTCTGGCGGCGGCAACGTCAGTGACGGCAGAGAGCCATTTCTCAATGAGCGCGGCACGTGCATTCGAGCTGGCCTTGCCCACCTCGACTGCGAACTTTTCGAAATCGCGCAGCTGCTTCTCTGGCCCGCTGAGAATCACCGTATCGCCGTACTTGAGTTTGTGCCCGGAGCGCGTGAGCTTGAGTTGCTCCCAGGGAACTGGCACCGGCTCGGCTTCCATCATCAGCCCGGCGGGATCGAGCGATGCCGCGGGCCAGCTCACCACCATCAACACATCCATGGGTACCGGATTTGCCCAGAAGCCTGAGGTGCTGAGCGCGTTCCAGACAAAACCTCGGCTGGCGCGGCGACCATCGGGTGCGAAAACCGGTTCAGTATCTGGGGTTCGCAGCGCAGCCCTGCTCTTTCCAGCTTGCTTCCTGGCGTTCTTTGCGGCCTTCTTTTCGACAACGCCCGATTTCGCGATGACCTTCGCGGAATCACGCGGCGGCGCACCTAACGAAACCTTCTTTCGTCCACGCAAAAAACTGGCGCGGAACACAGTTGCCCGCGCCGGAGCCCAGATAATGCATTGAAGAATGTAGATCGCCACAACTACGGTGACGAGCACTGCCACGTCACTCATTCGCCCGCCGAGGCCGCATCCGAATGGTTCGGGTTCGGGTCTTCAACTTTTTCTTCTTTGCCGAACAGCGAATTGAAGATTTTCTTGATAAAGCTGCCGATTGCCACAATCCCCATCACGATGAACTTCCAGAATTTGGCCAGCAGCCCGGTCTTGAGCGCCACCGCCCCGGCGCCGCCCACGATGAGCGCGGTGAGGCCGTACTCCGCCACCTTGTCACCTTTGGTGAAATCACTGTAACGGCTGCCCTGGACGTAGGTGAAACCGGAGATCAGGCCGTCAAATTCCGCCTTGCTGGCCGCGTACTCTTCCGGCGAGGCCACCAGGTCGACGTTCATGGTGCCGCGCCGTCCCAGGATGCGGATGGAGTGGTTCACCGAGTCGGTCTTCTGGCCATCATCAGAAATCTGGCTCGCCCAGGTGAGATTGTGCGTGTGCGGATCATAGAACGGCGAGACCTGCCAGCCGATCACGTGGAATGCCTTCCAGCCACGTTTGCGCCGCTCCTGGTTCGCCTCTTCGGTGTTTTCCTTGATGTTCTTCAGGATTGCGCTGGAGTCCAGGTGATCGCCTTCTTCGTCCTTCACGTAGCCTGTGTCGTCAAACTCGAAGATCATGAACCAGCTGGAATCTTTGGCACGCGAGACAATCACGCCGAGTTCGCGACCGCTGGTGAGATTGTGCGTGAGCTCCAGCACCTTCTGCGCGCCTTCCTTATCGGCGAATTCGTAGCCCTCGGGGATCTTGATCTCAGCAATGTCGCCGAGCTTGCCGGTCGTGGGTCCCGCCTGCCAGCCAATTTTGACCTGAGGTTCTTTTTTCTGCGGCTCCTGCTGTTGCTGCTCCTGCGCCGCCGCGCTCACCACAAACCAGGCTGCAATTGCCAATACAGCTAAGACTTTCTTTGCCATGCCTTCTCGCTTTCCGGGGGGTGGGAATAGCATTCTGCTCTGGAACTCTGCTTTCGGCAAGAGCCTTTCAGTTCCACCACCACTACATACCCTTTAGTAAGCGGCGTTGGTGGCCCGAAAGCGGTCACATCAATGGTGTTAACCTTGGCTGCATGCAACACGAAGTCGAAGCGCTGCTGGCGCGTGCCCGCGAGGCCCGGCTTGCGCATCGTGCTGACGACGCCCAGCGAGATCTGCTTGAAGCGGTGCGGCTCGCCCGCATAGATAAAGATGACTTGCTGTTGGCGCGGGCGCTCACCGCACTGGGACAAATTGACCGCGATCTCGGTCGCCCCGCGGAAGCCCTGCGGCACTATGGAGAAGCCGCTGCGCTGTACCGCAATCTTGATGATCCCCTCAAGCTGGCGCACACCGTTCGTCATATCGGCGATATTGACGTCGACCTGAAACAATTCGAGCTCGCGGATCCCTTCTACGCGGAAGCGCTCGGCATTTACCGTGCACATCCTAAAACGCCGAAGCTCGACCTTGCCAATGCACTCCGCGGATACGCTCTGCAGCGCGAAGCGGTGGGCAACAAGCAGCACGCGATCGCAATGTGGAAGGAGGCCGGCGAGCTGTATGCAGCGTGCGAGGTGGAGGCAGGAGTGAAGGAGAGCGAGCGGAGAGTTGCGATGTTGATGAGCAGCACAGGTGACTAAAGCTCCGCTTTTGAAATGGGGAGAACCCTCGGGGCCCGAACATTGAAGAAAGTTGAACGCCAAATTGGGTTGCGAACTCTCGAATTGACCCTAACGAACAGCGCATTCTGCGCCGGGGTGGAGCAGACATTTATGTCTGCGGTAAAGAGCATTTCGGTCCATGTCATTCTGAGCGAGGAGCGCAGGAGCGGTTGCGACTAAGCGACGAGTCGAAGAATCCCGAGGATGTTTCCTCTGCCATGCAGACGCAGGGAGTTCTCACGAGACAATTGACGTTCCACTCTGGAAGATACTGCGTGGATCATCTTGAGAGCTTAACTTCATTCAAAATGCCGACCGTCATTTTGAACATAGCTTGTGCGGAGAGCGCGTCTATTTCTTCACCCCGGCACGCTCGAGCTAGTAGCTAGGGGCTAGTAGCTCCAAAAAAATGCCCTCACTTACGCGAGGGCACTACTCGTTCAACTGAATCAGCCAATCTCAGTTACTGAATCAACTTCGGGTCTTCCTCTTCTTTTTCTTGGATGATCGCTGCTGATGCCACCCTGTCGCCTTCTTCCAGTTGCAGCAGCCTTACGCCCTGGGTAGAGCGGCCGGCTTCGCGAATCTGCGTGGTGTCAGTGCGCAGGATCTTGCCGAACTGGCTGATCAGCATGACTTCCGAGCTCTCGTCCACCAGCATGATGGCAACCACTTTGCCGTTGCGCGCTGTGGTCTTTACGTTGATCACGCCCTTTCCACCGCGCGACTGCAGGCGGTACTCTTCCACTGGCGTGCGCTTGCCATAGCCTTGCTCCGTCACGCTCAGAATCAGGCTGGGCTCGTTCTCGTCTGTCTCGACTTTGTCTTTACCCTGGCCGTTCGTCTTCTTTTTAGCTTCCTTGGGCGTTACGGCCATGCCGACGATGTAGTCGTCCTTTTCCAGATCCATGCCGCGGACGCCATACGCCGGCCGGCCCATCGAACGGACGTTCTCTTCATCAAACCGGATCGCCATGCCTTCATGCGACGCGAGGAAGACGAGCTGCTTCCCGTCGGTCAGGCGCACCGCGACCAGTTCGTCCTCTTTTTCGATCCCGATGGCGATGATGCCGCGAGACATCACGTTCGAAAAGTCCTTCACCGGCGTTTTCTTGACCGTACCGTTTCTGGTGACGAAGAACACAAAGTTGTTTTCGTCTTCCAGGTCGCGGACTTCCAGCAGCGTGCGCACGGTTTCGCCCGGTTGCAGCGCCACCAGGTTGCCGATGTGCTTGCCCTTGCCCGCCGCGCCAACGTCCGGTATCTCATACACCTTGAGCCAGTACACACGACCGGTGTTGGTGAAGATCAGCAGGTAGGAATGCGTGGACGCGATGAACAGGTATTCGACGAAATCTTCGTCGCGCGTCTTCATTCCTGTGCGGCCCGTGCCGCCACGGCGCTGCTGGCGATACGTGGAGATCGGCGTGCGCTTCAGGTAGCCGCTGTGGGACATGGTCACGGCTACCTGCTCGTCGGCGATCAGGTCTTCGAGCGTGATCTCCGTCGATTCGTCAGTGATCTCGGTGCGGCGCTCGTCGCCGAACTCCTTTTTTACTTCCTCCAGCTCTTTTACGATGACGCCGCGCAGCTTCTTGTCTGAAGCAAGAATGGCTTCGTACTCGGCGATCTTCCCGCGGATCTCTTCCAGCTCTTTGAGAATCTCTTCCGTCGAGAGCCGGGTGAGGCGGTACAGCTGCAATTCCAGGATGGCGTCAGCCTGCTTGGGTGAGAGCCTGCCTTCCGCGCCGCCGATTCGCTTCTGCATCTCCTTGTCGACGATCTTGAACTTCGCCGCAAGCAGCGCTTCCTTGGCTTCTGCGCGTGAACCCGATGCGCGGATCAGCTTGATCACCGCGTCGAGGTTGTCGAGCGCCATCTTGTAGCCTTCCAAAATGTGCTCGCGCTCGCGCGCTTTTTCGAGCAGGTAAACGGTGCGGCGTCGGACGACATCAATGCGGTGATCAATAAAGTGCTGGATCGCCTGCACCAGCCCCATTTCTTTCGGCTGCCCATTCACCACGGCAAGCAGGATCATGCTGAAGCCCAACTGCATGTCTGTGTGCTTATAGAGCTGGTTCAGGATGATCTGTGCTTCAGCGCCGCGCTTCAGCTCGATCACGATGCGCATTCCGTCGCGATCAGATTCGTCGCGAACGTCGCTGATGTCGTCGATGACTTTGTCGTTGACGAGTTCCGCGATGCGCTTGATCAGCGTGGATTTGTTCACCTGATACGGAATTTCGGTGACGATGATCGCCTTGCGTCCCTGGCTCAGGTCCTCAATGCCGGCCTTCGCACGCATCATGAAGCGCCCGCGGCCGCGTTCGTAGGCTGCTGCGATTCCCCCACGGCCATAGATGTACGCGCCGGTGGGGAAGTCAGGGCCTTTGACGATCTTCAGAACTTCCTTCAGCGTGGTGGCCGGATTGTTGACCATCAGGATCGCCGCATCAACGATCTCGGTGAGGTTGTGCGGCGGAATGTTCGTCGCCATGCCCACGGCAATACCGTTCGACCCGTTCACGAGCAGGTTGGGAATGCGCGTCGGTAGGACGGAAGGTTCGACAGAGGTATCGTCGTAGTTCGGGACGAAGTCGACCGTCTCTTTATCGATGTCTTCCATCAGCGCGCCGGCGATGCGGGCGAGGCGGCACTCGGTGTACCGCATGGCCGCCGGAGGATCGCCATCAACTGAACCAAAATTACCCTGACCGTCAACGAGCGGGTAGCGCAGTGAGAAATTCTGCGCCATTCGGACCAGTGTGTCGTAGATCGCGGCGTCGCCGTGCGGATGGAACTGGCCCATGGTCTGGCCCACAACTTTGGCGCACTTGGTGTGCTTCTTGTTGTAGTAGAGCCCCATGTCCTGCATGGTGTAGAGCACACGGCGATGCACCGGCTTCAGGCCATCGCGCACGTCAGGCAGAGCGCGCCCGATGATGACACTCATCGAGTAGTCCAGATAGGACCGGCGCATTTCTTCTTCGATATTGATCGGCTGGATATTTCCGCCCGGGCCGCCGGGGCCGCCGTCACCTCCGCCCGGAGGATTCAATGGGAGCTGTGGGTTCTGATCGTCTGCCATAGGTCTCTTTTCTTGAGTTACTGACGAAGCGCGAGTGAACTCGTGATCTCCGGATTTATCCTCACCGGGAGCACACTTCCAGCGCCGTTGCCGGTCTCCTTACGACCGTCGGAATTTCCGCTAAATGCTTGCATTTACAGGATGTTATATGCCAGAGGAATACAGGAAATTATAACACAGCGGGAGCTTCTCCCGCGACAGCAGCTAGGACTACGCTTCCGTCCGTTGCAGACGAAAAATCGGAATCTCCGGTCGGGCATTAAACCTGACTTGGAGCAGATGGCCGACTCCGCGGCTGATGTACATGTTGCGATTGCCCGAGAGCCCGAACTTACCAGCCGTATAACGCTTGTTCCGAACCGGAAGTTCCGGCGGGGGTAGAAACGGTGGCTTGCACTGGCCGCCGTGCGTATGCCCGCAAAGCATCCAGCCTTCGTAGTTCCCCCATACCGGCTCGTCAGCGACGTCAGGGTTGTGGCACAAAACTAGAGTAGCGAGACTTGAATTCCTCGCTACAGATTCGGCAAGCACCGGCGCCGGATTAAAATTCGGACCCCAGAAATCATCCAGCCCAACAAAGTGCAGCCCGCCAATTTCTGTCGCTTGATTCCGCAGCAATTTCACACCCGCATCGCTAGCGATTCGCGACACCTCATCCGCCACCTCATGCCTGCGCCATCCCCTGCCATAGTCATGATTGCCGAGTATCCCTACGGTCCCCAGGCGCCCATGCGGAAAATGCGCGACCACTCTGCGAAGCTGGTCGAGCTGCGCTTCACCGCGATACGTGATCCAGTCTCCGGTAAATACTACGAAATCCGGCGACTGCTCCTGCGTGCGACGAAAGCTCTCAACAACGTAATTGTCGTCTACAAGCGGACCGATATGTGTATCTGTGATCTGCGCCAGAGTACGCCCGTGGAGATTTTCCGGCAATCCGCGGATCGGCAGCGTCGGATACGTGAATTCAAGCCAGTGGGGCTCCCATCGCCACGTATAGAGACCGGTAAGGGCCGCCGCTGCAAAGAGGGACTTAAGTACATTGCGACGCGTAGTCATTGCATGAAAGAAGACGCTGGGAATTCACAGTTATTAATGGTTGCTTGCGACTCAGAACCAGGAGCCACAAGCTAGTCGCTAGTAGCTTCATTTACGGCAGCCTTACCGTAATCCCGCGATCGTCATTTTCCTTCAGGGTCGCGTCTCTATCCAGGTCCGCGAGCTGGACCTTCTTCAGGCCGGTTCCGCTGAAGTCGTAGAGTGTCTGCCCCATGATGGCGTAGTTGTGTGTTTCGATCTTGTGGCCATCCTTGAATATGAAGATGGCTGCCGGACCCGGATCAGCCTTGGGCGCCGGTGCTGCTTCGGGCTCTGGGTCAGGCGCGGGCTGGCTCTTCGCGCGTGGTGAAGGCTTCTGCTCACGAGAATCCATGTAGTGATCGCCGTAGCGCGAGTCGCCGGAATTTGAGCCGTTGCGGGCGAGCGAGTCTTTCAACGCATCGCGTGCGCCTTGCAGATACGCTGCGCGCAGCTGGTCTTCTCCATTCGCGGCGGCCTGCTCGCTTGCTTCATTGGCCTGACTGGGATCCTGTTGCGCCGCCGTCGGGACGGAAGGATCAGCGATGGGGTAGGCCGGATCACCGTATCCGTAGATCGGATAAAAGACGGGCACGGCAACGAAATTTGTGCCGCGACGATCGTGAGGATTACCGAACCGATGGTGAGGACCCTGGAAAATCTGTTGCCGGAGTGGCGGGTGCACGCCGGCGGGAATCGGGACCGGTGACACTACGCTGGCCGGGATACCATGCTGCTGGCCATCTGGTGTTGGCGAATTGACTGACGCGGGGACGCCATGGCTGAACATCTGGGAATGAAGCGGCGGAGCGAGAGCGACCAACAGTGCGAATCCGGCCAATCGATACATGAAACACCTGCCTTAGCGGTGCTGCTTACTAGATATGATGATGCCAGAGGCCCCTTCGGCTCAACCAGAAATTCTGCTCCAGCGGGCCAGGGCCGCCAGATTCAGAACGCCCCGCAACGCAATTCCTGCAACCAAAGTTGCCGCCACGGCGCGGCCGGCGCTAGTTTCCAGCAGATCTGCCGCGACGCCGCCAATAAATATGAACACAAAGCTGAAGCCCAAAGTTGCGTACCAGAAATGTAAAGAAGTCGGAAGCGAGAACAGCAGCACCGCCACATACGCCGTGAGCAGCGGTGCTGTGTTGCCGAAGTAACGCGCGCGCTCCCAGCTTCCGAAAGCCGTAAGAGCAGCAATGACAAAGGCCACAAAGAGGTAGCTGTTGATGGGTGTATAGCCCTCCGCAAAAGGAAAAGCCAGGCTGCGCAGCTGCTCCAGGCCGAAGTGCGGGTCAAGCAGACTCTTCACAGGAAACCACGGCGCACCGATAGTGACGGTGAAGAAAGTGTAAACTCCCAACCCAATAGCCAACGCGCAGCTCACCACCAGCAGTACAGCTTTTCTCCGACCCGGCGCCAGATACAACATGAAGCCGACCGCGAGTGCCACCATAAAGATTGACCAGTAGGCAGCCGCCAGCGAAAAGCCGATGGAGAGCCCAAGCAGGACGATCCGGGGCAGCCATTTCTTCGGGGGCGCGTAAAGCGTGTGCGCCACGCCGATGGCGGTATAGATCAGCCCAAAGCTGCTCCACGCAAGAATCACCTCCGGACCAATGTTGCTTGCAATCATCACCATCGCCGACGACGTACAGAACAGCGCCAGGGCAACGTAGCCGCCGTGATCATCGAACAGGCGCCGGGCCACCCACCAGATCGCGCCGCCCAGCCACAGACCGAAGGCCACAAACGGCAGGCGCACCAGCCACGGCCGGGGAATAATCAGCGCCTGTGTAACCGTGGCATTACCGCTCATCCGTGCCAGCCGGAAGGGCAGGCCGGCAATCCAGCTGGTGAGCGGCGAGCTCACCCGGAAATCCTGCCCCGGCTGGTGAGGCAGGCCGGCTTCAATGTACTGGTATTCCAGGGGGGAGAACCTGCGGCTGGTCGCCACCCAGAGCGCCTGCGCCAGAAAGGCAAGCAGCATGAGCCCGGCCAGCATCTGCGGCCGGCCTACCTGAAATTCTTTCAGCGCCTTGAGCATGAACTCTAATTTGTAATTGAGCGCGCGCTTTTGCGTCCACCGCTTCGCCCTGCCGGCGTGTGCGATACTGAAAAGAGATGGCCAGCGCGAATCCCAAGTCAGTAAAAGTGAACAAGACCACCGGTACCGGTGTGGATATTGAGTGGGACGACGGGCACCGCACTCACTTCACCTTTCAGTGGCTGCGCGACGCCTGCCCCTGTGCTACCTGCACCGAAGAACGGAACAATGAGAATCGTAAGCCGGGCGAAGCCGCCAAGCAGGCGCCCTCAATTCTCCCGATGTACAAGGAGCCGGTACGGCCGAACCAGGTCACACCCGTGGGACGCTACGCGCTGAACATCGAGTGGAATGACGGCCACGCCAGCGGAATCTACTCCTGGGACTACCTGCGGGAAGTGTGCCAATGCGAGCAGTGCAGGGCCGCGACCGCGGAACCGACAGTGCAATGAACAGATCGGGAGATTCGGTCATCGGAACGTCGCGCCATCTCAAACAAAGACCGGCATTTTCGTTTTTCCGATGAACCGATGGCCAGATGAACCGATGATCCGATCCTGATGAACCTCTTAGACCAGCTCAACCCTCGCCAGCGTGAGGCGGCAGAGACCGTCGAGGGACCGGTGTTGATTCTGGCCGGAGCGGGCAGCGGAAAGACACGCGTCATCACGTATCGCATTGCACACCTGATTGAAAATCTGAACATCGAACCCGACGCGATCCTGGCGGTCACCTTCACCAACAAAGCAGCGGCGGAAATGGTAGAGCGTGTTGACCATCTGCTCGGCGGCAGGATGCTGCGCAAGCCGTTGATCTCGACCTTCCATTCTTTTTGCGTCCGCGTGCTGCGGCGCGACATTGAAGCGCTGAAAGTCGGTGATTCCGGATACAAAAAAGACTTCGCCATCTATGACGACGCCGACCAGCAGAGCATGGTCAAAGGCATCATGCGGCGCCTGGGAATCGATGACAAGCAGCTGAAGCCCTCGGCCGTGCTGGGCCGCATCTCCTGGGCCAAGAACCGCATGCTTGATCCGCAGGAGATGTACCTGCAATCGGCCGATCCCATTACAGAGAAGGTCGCGCATGTGTTCGAGGCTTACCGTAAAGAACTGCGTAAGGCCAACGCACTCGATTTTGACGACCTGCTGCTGGAAACGGTGCGCCTGCTGAAATCCTCGCAGCAAGTGCGCGAGCGATACCAGAGACGCTTTGAATATCTGCTGATTGACGAATATCAGGATACGAACCGTCCGCAGTACGAGCTGATCAAGCAGCTCGCGGGTGAGCGCCACAACCTGTGCGTCGTGGGTGATGAGGACCAGTCAATCTATTCATGGCGCGGCGCGGATATCCGCAACATCCTCGAGTTCGAGCGCGACTTCCCCGAGGCGCGGGTGATCCGCCTCGAGCAGAACTATCGTTCCACGCAGAACATCCTTGAAGCTGCGTCGGCGGTGGTGGCGCACAACGTCAAGCGCAAAGGCAAAACGCTGTGGACGGCACGGCAGGGCGGCAGCAAGATTGGCTACTACGAAGCGCCCGACGGCGAGAATGAAGCCCTCTTTGCCGCCGACTTCATCGCCAACTGGCAACGCAAGGCGGTGGAAGAAGGCAGCGAAGACACGCGCATCGCCGTGCTGTACCGGCTGAACTCGCAGTCGCGACTGATGGAAGAAGCCATGCGCCGCTACCAACTGAAGTATCAGGTCGTGGGCGGCTTCAGCTTCTACGAGCGCGCGGAAATCAAGGACATGATCAGCTACCTCAAGCTGATCAACAATCCGCAGGATTCCATTGCTCTCCTACGTGTGATCAACACGCCGGCACGCGGCATCGGCAAGACCACAGTCGAGACCATCGAGCGCCTCTCGCTTGAAACCGGCATGTCGTTATGGGGCGCGCTGGGTGAGACCACGGAGCGCAGGCTACTGCCACCGCGGGCCTGTGCGGCGCTCAAAAGTTTTCAGGAGTTAATTGAAGATGCGCGGGCGATGCTACTGGGAAGCTTCGTGAAACGGGTGAGCGAGACTGCAGCGGATGGCGATGAAGCTCTCCGCGGAGACGCGGATTCGCGGAGAACAGCCGAACAAAGTTTGCCGGAGCAAACTGCCGCTGAGATCGCCTCCCCAGAGTCAATAGCTGATGACACCAGCTTCGATTTCGGATTTGAACAGCAGGGCTTATTTGGAAATGAGCTCACGGGAGAATTGGCCGAAGCCGATGCCGCCACAGACGCCACAGACTTCTCCTTCGGTGACGATGAATCAACAGAAGCAAACGTCAATGCCGCTGCGCCGGTTGAAGGCTTTCGCGCTCCCGGCAGCGCGGCATCAGTACCAGAGGTTCTCAAATTCCTGATTGACCGCACCGGCTACATCAAGCAGCTGGAAGAAGAAGCCACACCGGACGCCTTCGCCCGGATTGAGAACCTCCGCGAACTCGTGAACGCCGCTATGGACTCGCGTGATCGCGGCGAAACGCTGGCTGAATTTCTCGACCACGCCGCCCTGGTCAGCGACGTGGACACTTATGATCCTCGAGGCCAGATCACACTGATGACCCTTCACTCCGCCAAGGGTCTTGAGTTCAACCTGGTGTTCCTGATCGGCATGGAAGAAGGTCTGTTCCCGCACTCGCGGGCCTTCAACGACCCTGATCAGATGGAAGAAGAGCGCCGGCTCTGCTACGTCGGCATGACCCGGGCCATGGACCAACTGGTGCTGAGCCAGGCGCGCTTCCGTCGCCGATACGGCACGGACATGCCGGATGCCAGCGTGCCGTCGCGCTTCCTCGAAGAAGTCCCGGCGCCGCTGCTGGAAGACGTGGGCTCGCCGCGTTCATCGTCGCGTTCGGCTGCAAGCAAGCGGCACGATGTCGATTACGCCGACGCGCACTATAGCTACGAGGATGAAGACCAGAGCGCGCCAACACGCTATGGCGCTCCGCGCAATAATAATCGCGGCAAGAGCGGAACCAGCACGTATTCCGGCCCGCGCTACAACTCCATCGACAACATCGCCGAGTTCTTTGCTTCGCGCGGAAAGAAGTTCAACCGCCCGCAGGTGCCCGTTGACGAGCCGAAATCGAAAGGATCATCGTTCCGTCCGGGACAGCGCGTGAAACATCCGAAGTTCGGTGAGGGAGTGGTGTACCAGCGTGAAGGTGAGGGAGAAAACGCCAAGATTACGGTACAATTCCCCAGATTCGGGTTGAAAAAGCTGGTGGAGAAATACGCGCAACTGGAGCGGGCCTGAAAGCGCAGGCTCCGCGAATCAAAGCTGGCACAGAATTAATTTCAAAGTAATCATTCTGAAAAACAGGACAGGTGAATGGCAAATACCAAAGCACTGAGCAAGGAAGAACGCAAAAAGGCCAAGCGCACGTCGCGGAAGAAGCAGGCTCCCAAGAAGCCTCGCGATTATCCTCGCGGCAGCAAGAAGCCAAAAGTCAAGAAGCTGGCACGCGGCCAGTCCAAGCGCTAAGACGCGGTTAACGCAATCCCGCGAGAGACGCAGCACATCTGCGTCTCTCGTCATGCAGGGATGCTCCACTCATTCAAGGAGGCGCTTCTGGCCAGCCAACTTTTCGCCAGGAAGTCCATCGACAAGCTCATCTCTGACTCAGAGAACCCGGAACATCGGCTGAAGAAGACCCTCGGCCCGTGGTCGCTCACCGCGCTCGGAATCGGCGCCATCATCGGTTCAGGAATTTTCGTCCTGACCGGGACCGCTGCCGCGGGCGAGTTCTCGCAACCCTCCCTGCTGCACGCTCAGGTGCTGGACGTTTTCCAGAACCTGTTCCAGCACGGGAATCTCTCTGGCGTCTTGATGCACGGCCGCCCGCCCGCGGGACCGGCGATTGCAATCTCTTTCCTGCTGGTGGCGATCGCCTGCGCTTTTGCGGGGTTGTGCTACGCAGAACTTGCGTCAATGATTCCTATTGCAGGCAGCGCCTATACCTACTCCTACGCGACGCTCGGCGAACTGATCGCCTGGATCATCGGTTGGGACCTGATTCTTGAATATGCGGTCAGCAATGTCGCCGTGGCGGTTGGGTTTGGCGCGTACCTCAAATCGCAACTCGCCGCGTTCGGCCTGAATATCCCCGATCAGTGGTCAACACCCGTCTTTGCAGCCGGCGCGCATACAGGGTCCTATTTCAACTTCCCTGCGTTCCTGATCGTCTTCATCCTTACAGTGCTGCTGCTGTGGGGGATTCGCGAGTCCGCCGAGGCTAATAACATCATGGTGCTGGTAAAAATCGGCGCCATTCTCACTTTCCTGGTGGTCGGCGGCATGCTCGTGAACCCGTCGAACTGGCATCCGTTCGCGCCTTCTGGATTCGGCGGAATCGTCTCCGGAGGCGCAATTATTTTCTTCACCTACATCGGGTTTGATTCCGTTTCCACGGCGGCGGAAGAGGCCCGTAATCCGCAAAAGGACATTCCATTCGGCATCATCGCTTCGCTGATCATCTGTACTGTGCTGTACATCGGCGTGGCCCTGGTTCTCCTGGGCATGATGAAGTATTCCAACTTCGCGGGCGGTAACGCTGAGGCCGTGAACGCCCCGGTTGCCTACGCGCTCAAGCATCTGGGAGCCAACAGGTGGTTCCAGACCGTAATTGTCATCGGCGCCTTGATGGGCATGATTTCATCGCTCCTGGTCTTCCAGTACGGCCAGACGCGAATCTGGTTCGCGATGTCACGCGATGGCCTGCTGCCGAAGCTCTTCTCTGACCTGCACGTGAAGTTCAAGACGCCTCACTGGTCAACCTGGATCGCTGGAGCCGCCGTGGGCATTCCCGCGGGCATTGTGGATATCGGCGAAGCGGCTGATCTTTCCAACATCGGCACGCTGTTCGCTTTTGTACTGGTGTCGCTCGGCGTCCTTTTCCTGCGCCGCTCGCAGCCGGACCGCCCGCGCGGATTCAAAGTTCCGCTTGTACCGCTCTTCCCCATCATCTCGGTTGTTCTTTGTGTATCGCTGATGGCAGGACTGCTGGTGATTACCTGGATCCGATTTTTTGCCTGGCTCGGGATCGGCCTGGTCATCTATTTCCTCTATAGCCGCCGCCATAGCGAGTTCGCTTCCAGCAGCGTAGCGGCCAGCAAAGGGTAATGGCTTCAAAGTCTTTCATCCAGGCGCTGCCCAAGGCGGAACTGCACCTTCATCTTGAGGGTAGCCTTGAGCCTGCCACCCTTGCCGAGCTGAGCCGCCGGCACAACACGCCGCTTCCGACGGAAAACAACCGCTACGATGTCACCGGCAGCGGTGACGTGCTCACGGAAGACGACGTGAGGCGTCTCTATTCCTACACGAACTTTGACGGCTTTCTTATGGCCTTCAAGGCCGTCACCGAGCGTCTGCGCACGCCGGATGATTACGAGCTGACCACCTACCGGCTGATGCAGAAGCTGCGCCAGCAAAACGTGGTGCACGCGGAAGTTTACGTGAGCGTCGGCGTGCTGATGTGGCGCGGACAGCACGTTCTGCCCCTGTTCGAAGGCATGGAGCGGGGGCGGGAGCGCGGCCAGCGCGACTTCGGCGTGTCACTGCTCTGGATCTTTGACGCGGTGCGCCATTTTGGTCCCGAAGCAGGCGCGAAAGTGTTTGAGCTGGCGGCGCAGCTGCGCGACCGCAATGTGGCGGGAATCGGAATAGGCGGAGATGAGCGTCGTGGCCCCGCGGAGTGGTTCCGCGATGCCTACAAGAAAGCTGCGGACGCTGGGCTGCGCCTTACCGTTCATGCCGGCGAAACCCTGGGGCCGGAATCGGTATGGGCGGCGCTGAATATCGGCGCCGAGCGGATCGGCCATGGGCTTTCCATCCCCAAAGATCCCGAATTGGTGGAAGTTCTGGCGCAGAAGCAGGTACCGGTAGAAATTTGCCTTACCAGCAACCTTCGCACCGGCGCCTGCGTATCTATCGAGCAGCACCCGGTGAAGCAGCTGTTTGAAGAAGGCTTGATGCTGACGCTCAACACTGACGATCCGGCGATGTTTCAGACGTCATTGAATCATGAGTATGAATTAGCAGCCGAGAAGTTCGCGTTTACGGAAGAGCAGCTGCGGGAGCTGGCCCGCAATTCGATTGAAGCCAGCTTCCTTCCCGTCGAACGTAAGCTCATGCTGCTGCAACAAATCGATATTTTCGCAAGAGACACAAGATGAAGATCAGACGCTCTACCCTGCCAGTAATCCTTATTGTGCTCGCTTCGTTTGCGGCGGCACAAACTTCTGCCCCACAAACCGAACAAGGCAAGTTCCTGCTGCACAAGTTCGCCCAGCGCATCGGCGAAGAAACTTACACGGTTGCGCCAGCCGCTGACGGTGTGACCCTGACTTCGAATTTCAAATTCGTCGATCGTGGCCAGGAAGTGCCGCTAAAGACCACGCTGAGCATGGCGCCCGACCTTACCCCTCGCGACTTTGAAAGCAAGGGCAAAATGTCGCGCTTCTCACCGCAGGACACAACCGTTCACGGCCGCAGCGCGGGCCAGGTAACGGTTGGCGCGAATGAGCCCTTCTTCGACGTGGCGTCATACGCGCCCGTGGCTGTGCAGATGATGCTAGTGCGCTACTGGCGCGCGCATGGGCGCCCGGCCAATCTGAAGACACTGCCGAGCGGAACGGTGCAGATCACCGATCAGGGGCCGCAGGAATTCACGATTGACAGTAAAAAGGTCTCACTGCATCACGTCTCTATCCGCGGCCTGATCTGGGGCATGGAGGCGCTATGGTTTGACGCGCAGGACCATCTGGTTGCTCTGGTTGGCGTCGACGGCGAGTTTGATCACTTTGAAGCGATCGCCGCCGATTATGAACCCGGGTTGTCCGCATTCATCAGCAGCGCGGCCCGCGAGAACATGGCTAACCTGGCGCAGATTGCGTCAGGGTTCAGCGGCAAGCCCGTGCAGACGATTGCGATTGTCGGTGGCCGGCTCATTGACGCCACCGGTAGGCCGCCGCTGGAAAACTCGGCCGTCTTGATCCGCGATGGCAAAGTTGTCGCCGCCGGCCCGGCAAACGTAGTCCAGATCCCCAAAGACGCACAGGTGATCCACGCAGAAGGCAAAAGCGTGTTGCCCGGACTTTGGGAGATGCACGCCCACTTTGAGCAGGTAGAGTGGGGACCAATCTATCTCGCCACCGGCGTAACCACAGCTCGCGACGTGGGCAATGAGCGCGATTTCATCGTAAATGTGCGGGATGCAATTGCCACCGGCAAAGGCTTGGGACCGCGGCTGCTTATGGCCGGCATTGTGGACGGCACCGGCCAGTTCACTCTCGGCGTCAATCGCGTGGACACGCCCGAGCAAGCGCGCGCACAGGTGCAGGCATATAAGAAAGATGGCGCCCTGCAGATCAAGGTCTATAGCTCGGTAAAGCCGGACATCCTGAAGATCGTTACCGAAGAGGCGCACAGGCTGGGAATGACCGTCACCGGCCACGTGCCCGTCGGAATGAATGCCATGCAGGCGATTGATGACGGCATGGACCAGATCAACCACGTCCAGTACATTACCGCCGTCATGGTAGACCCGAAGACCCGGACGATTGATCCTGAATCAGAGCAGGTGAAAAAGGTAATTGCTGCTCTCCAGCAGCATCATACTGTCATTGACCCCACCATGGCCCTGATGGAGCTGTTCAGCCATCCCCGCAACGTGGATGTGGCAAGCTTTGAGCCGGGCTTTACCAAGGTTGCTACTGAGATCCGGGAGCCTATCGGCGGAATGGGAGCCGATCCGTCCAGTGCGCAGCAGGCCCAGGGCAGGTTTAATCTCATGCTCCAGACAGTGACCATCCTCCACGAGGCGCACGTCCCGATTGTGGCGGGAACTGATCAGGCAGTACCTGGCTACAGCGTGGACCGCGAGATGGAGCTCTATGTGAAAGCCGGCTTCACACCCATGGAGGCGATCCAGTCGGCAACTCTCGTTCCCGCGCGCGCCATGGGCTTGGACAAGGAGTCAGGCACACTGGAAGTAGGGAAGCGCGGCGACGTGATCGTCGTGGACGGCAACCCGGCGCAGAATATCAGCGACATAAGGAAAGTAACTACAGTGATCTCCGGCGGGCGCATCTTCCAGCCGGCGCCGCTGTGGAAGTCGGTCGGGTTTCAGCCGTAGCACCCGTTCATCCGCGACGCGATAAACTGGCACGGAAACGGAGTTGAGAAACTAACTAGCTCGTCATGCGCCGCATCGAATCACCAGGCAATGCGGGAGTTTCGCTGACCTGGAGCTGGTTCACGGTGAGACGATTGACAACGAGTTCATCTATCTCAAGCGTCTTGAGCTTGCCCGAATAGAGAGCAAGGCGGCGAATGGAGAGCTTGCCAATAGCGAGCGCTCCAATGGCGAGAGCGCCCACAGCGAGCGCTCCTGTCGCGAAAGCACCGAAGGCAACCGCGCCGACGCTGGCCGCGGGAGCCGCATAGTTTTTTCTTTTCATGGTGCACGTCCTATGCGGTCATTTTAGAGCGATGGCAAGACATATCGGAATCGTCGGATGTAGTGCAGAAGGGGCGGCTCTCTGCTATCGCACCATCTGCCTGGAAGCTGAGCCGCTCATGGGCCGGCACGCGCATCCTGAGGTCACGCTGCATACTATCTCGCTCGCTGACTACATGCGCCTGATCGAAAGGAACGGTGCGGGCGCCGACTGGCGCGGCGTAGCCGAGCTGATGCTGCGTTCGGCAGAGAAGCTGAAGTGCGCGGGCGCGGATTTTCTGATCTGCCCGGACAACACCATCCATCAAGCTCTGCCGTACGTACTGCCGCGCTCGCCGCTGCCCTGGCTGCACATCGCCGAAGAGGTTGGGCGAGAAGCGCAGCGGCGTGGATTCGCGAACCTGGCGCTCACCGGAACAAAGTTTCTGGTGGAGAGCGAAGTCTATCCGGAAAAGCTGGACGCCCTCGGGATAGGCTGGCAGCGTCCCAAACCGGATGCCTGCGAGAGGACGAACGTCATCATCTTTGACGAGCTGGTGCGCGGCATCCAACGGCTGGAATCTCTCTTCTATATGCAACAGTTGATTGAGAACATGAAAATCCGCGGCTGTGACGCCGTGGTGCTCGGCTGTACTGAACTCCCCCTCCTTATCTCCGACGAAGACTCGCCCCTGCCCACGCTCGACTCAACCCGGCTGCTGGCAAGAGCAGCGCTGAGGCGGGCAGTGGGAAAATGATGCTTCCGAGGTTCTTCCTAATTTCAAACATTCCGTTGGCACTCGATCTCCAGCTTTTCCCTCTATAAATCAAGCCTGCAGCCAGGCGTCTTCTATGATCTCAAAGCTAAGGTTTCGCAATCGTTGAATTCTGGGATTTGGTTGCTTAATCCTTCGGGGGGGTATTATTTGCGAGTCTTGCGCGCTCATAAGCGGGCGACCCACTAGCTAAGGAGAGAACTATGTCTAGATTAGCTATTCTTGTATTCGCTGTAGCCGTCTTTTTGTTTGCACCACCGGCAAAAGCAGGGTGCTGGGACTATTTGGACCTGGGCCCCGCCACGTGCAGCGGAGACGGTGGGTGCGAAGGTATCTATCCTTTCGTGTTTTGCTCATTTGGATGCGTCTCCGGTACTTGCAACGGTGCTGGCAACGGAGGTTTCTGCTGCGGAACACCTTTTGATTACGCTCAGATATTCCCTGATGGCCAGGGTAGTTGTCATGGTGTTGAGTGCGGAGGTGGCTTGGGGCTGCTGCCCAAGGTGAAGCATAAAAAATACGATACTCTTGCGCGGCACAAAGTCGATCCTCGTGCTGCCTTCTTGGCGTACCGTCCGGAACGAATGGTCTTTGTGCCAGATAACTGCAACCACTCGTATTCAGTGCTCATAGAGAACTTTTCCGCAGTGGCTCTGCCCGGAGGTAACTAGCTCCGTGTCCATTTTAAGAGTATATGGAAGTTGGCTGATTCCATTGTTGATGCTCTGCTCCTGCTGCTGGGGTCAGTCGGCGGCAAGCGCCACACCGGATTCCCCGCCTAAAGCTCCAGCACAGGCAGCCCCATCCACGGCGGAGTCCACAAAAATAGCAGGGGCGGCCTCATCCCTCCACCTGACACCGCTGGAAGTGGTATCAACTTCAGAAACCGCAAACGGTTTCCTGGGACCATTTGTCTGCGATGCGGATGGCAATCTTTACTTGCGCTCGGAATCCGCTGGCGTCACGGCCATCAGGAAGCTGAACGCCAAAGGTGAACGCGTAGCCCTTTACGAACCCGGTGGCAGTCCGGATGTCAAGGTTGCTCTTACCGCGTCGTTCACCACAACACCAGACGGCGAAGTGTACGTTCTGGTGTACCCGGCAGACCAGTTCCCGAAATTTGTCATGGTTTTCGCAGCTGACGGCTCTTACAAATCACAGATCAAGCTGGATACGAGCTTTGCTTTCTTTCCAACCGCTATCGCTGTTTTTCCCAATGGGAGCCTGCTGGTAAGCGGCCAGCGTTACGACCGTTCTCCAGACTTGCCGAAGCTGCCCTTCACAGGCATTTTCCGCTCTGATGGAAAACTGCTGAAGCAGTTGGACCTGGAAGACGACAATTCAATCCGCGATATGGGAGCCGCGCACGACCCTAAAGTGACCTTGCCCCAAGCGCCCACGAGCAATCGAGCTATAGCTTTAAGTCAGGTTGCGGCCGCGAAGGACGGAAACCTTTACCTGATGCGGTGGCTTTCCCCGGCGGTGTTTTATGCCATCTCGCCAGGTGGTGAGGTCGTGCGCCACTTTGCCGTCGATCCCGGCAATCCGGACTATAGACCGTTCGCGATGCATATAGTCGGGAATAGAATTGCGGTGCTTTTCTATGAACCTCAGACGATGGAAAAGATCATGAAAATCGTGGACCTGGAGGGGCACGAACTCGCGAGTTACGACGAACTCCGCGAGAACGGGAAACCCGCCCGCGGAATGCTAGGACTGGCTTTTGCGTGTTACACCAACCAGCCGGAGCGGTTCACTTTCCTGGTAACGGACGATAAGCATCAGATTCTGCTAAAACACGCGGGCGCTCGTTAGAAAAATCAACGAAAGACAGCTGGCGACCAAAGGGAGCGCGAGAGAGACAGATCCCACTGAGCGAAACAAGGATAAGGGACCTCTCGCTGCGCTCGACGTTTCAGGACCTAATCCGCCATAGCCGATTCTTCCTGAGGAGTTTCAATCTGGACCAGCTCAGGCTCGGTGCGCGTCCGGAATACCTGATGCGAAGGGATGGTCTGCGGATCGCGCCAGAAGTCGACGATTGAGGTCTGGTGCACGCAGGAGATGGTGCAGTTTGGCGCACAGGATTTCTCAGTGAAGTACTCGCGCTTCACGTCTTCGACCGTGTACTCAGAAAGCGGAATGCCGGGGTAGCCGCGCTGTTGCGAGCAATAATGAACCAGGCCGTCTTCGCATATATAGAGGTAGCGCGAGCCGGCGCGGCATTTCCAGTGGTTGGGCAGCCCTTTGGCGATGTTGTTCTGGAACTGGTTGAAGCGGGCATAACTGTGCTTGCCCAGCTTCTTCATTTCGGCAAAGACGGTCTGCGCTTCGTCGGACAGCGGGCGTAGCTGGCCGGTGCCATCGTGAATGATGCCGACGGTTGAGGTAAAGCCCAGCTCGACCGCGCGCTTCCCGATGGTGACGGCGTCCCACTGGTTCTTTACTCCGGCGCCGATCACCGAGTTGATATTCACGTGGAACTCAGCGTGTTCCCGCAGCCACTGCAGTTTTTTGTCGAGTACCTTCAGAGATTTCTTCGAGACTTCGTCCGGCTGGACGTTGTCGATCGAGATCTGCAGGTGGTCGAGACCGGCTTCATTGAGCTGCTGGATGCGTTGCGGGGTAAGCAGGTAGCCGTTGGTGATCATGCCGGCAATCGCCCCATTCTTGCGGATGCGGCGGATGATGTCATCCAGGTTCGGATGAAGAAGCGTCTCGCCACCGCTAATGGTAATCAGCGTGGCACCGAGCTGGCCCAGCTTGTCGATGCGGCGGTCCATCTCCTCGAGCGGCACGGGCTGCGAAACGTCGTCGTACTCATTGCAGTAGGCGCAGGAAAGATTGCAGCGCCGCATGGGAATGATGTGGACCTGGACGGGATGATCTTTTGACACGACGCCCTTCGCGATCATGCGAATCTCGCGGAAGGTGCGGCGCGCGGCTTTGAACCGGCGCCTCATCTTGATGGGGAAGTCTTGCATTGCTTAATCTGCTATTAGAACACACGTTTTTCAGGGCTGCGACAGCCACTTCCTGTCCGGGAGTAAATTCGGGGTAAACGGTTGAATTTGCAGGTCTAACCGCGTTTATCCAGCGAATGGCACCATCGCCACGCGCAAGAGGATACCTACCACGTACCAGGCAGCCACTGCACCAATGGCCGTGCTCGTACTGATCTTCTTCTTCGAGACCACGGCAAATCCGATGCCCACGAGAGCAACCCACCATACGCTGAACAGGTCAATTCCACCCAATAGGTGATACAGAGCGCGGGAGTCCGTGTTCGAGCCAAGAAGAGCGCCAAGGTTGGTGGCAACCGGACTCTCCACGTCAAACCCGTCTGGTTCAACGCCGATAAACATCACGAGGATAGCCAGGGCGGCAGAAAGAATTTTTGGCAGGGTACCGTAGAACAGGATTGCCAGACTTTGCTTATACGTGACTTCTGCGGCGAACAGGAAATTGAAAGTGCCCAGAAGGAGCGCGGCAAAGATTGCGGATCCAATCAGAGTGAAAATCGGAGCCGTGTACATCTGCCGGTGAGAACTCTGGACCTGTTTGTCGATCATCTCCTGCTTCTTTTCAGGCGGCAGCTGCGCCGTCATCTTCTGCATGAATGAGGCGTGTGCCATGCGATTCGTCACGATCGCTTCATAGCCTACTTTTTTCTCCACCGTATAGAAAAATGCCATGATGGCCAGCGTGCTCAGCAACCATGGCACCCACCAGTTGGCGTTCCGGCGAATGTCGAGAAATGTCTTCGATGGTGCAACGAAGGTGTTGATGATGCGCTGCGACTCGGAAAGCCCAGGTTGAACCGCCTCCGTGGGCTGCCCGACAGGGATCTGCGTTGGTGTGCTCATATTCATCCTTACGGATCAGGTTCAGGAAAAGTTACCCCAGAAATGCGCCGAAGACTATAGGTAATGGGGGTTAACTGCGGAAATGCTCCCATCCCAGGGGCTCAAGCGGGCTGAGTTTCCC
>DATAEJ010000203.1:0-5018 GCA_036258095.1 Candidatus Angelobacter sp.
TCGTCCTGCACCTGAAACGTTTGCGTGAAGAGCCTTTCTGCCAGTCGATGCCGGCGAATGATGTCTTCCGCGCGGCGCCGGCCTTTTTCAGTGAAATAGATCATCTGTTCGCCATGCTCTTCCTTGTCGATAGGCGGACGAAACGCGACATGGCAGCGATTCAAGACCAGCTTGTGCGTGTGCGGCTGCGGAGTATGCGCCGCAAGTTCGACCAGCCCGAGTGTCTGCATGCGTTCCAAAGCCAGCGGCATGGGCAGCGCGCCTTCCACTTCAACGCGGCCCAGTTCGGCGGGCTCGCCGTTTTCCGCCAGCACCCAGAGCTCTTCCAGGACTTCATCGAACTGCTCTTCGTCGTCCATGTGGAAGGTCTCTTGCGACGCGATCTTTCCATGATGGAGCTCAAGCAAACGGTCGGCCAGGCGCGCGACCACCGGGTCGTGCGTGACCATGATGATTGTCCGGCCCTGAGCATGAAGTTCACGCAGCTGCCGCAGCACAAGCTCTTCGTTCTCAGCGTCGAGATTTCCCGTGGGCTCATCCGCCAGTACGATATGCGGATCGTTGATCAGCGCCCGCGCAATGCAGACGCGCTGCTGCTCGCCGCCGGAGAGCTGTGAAGGCAGGTGATCTGCGCGTTCGCGCAGCCCCACTTTTTCTAGCGCCGCCAATGCTTCCTGCTTGTCCGTCATGCTGTGGAAGTATTGCGCGAGCATGATGTTTTCAACCGCTGTGAGATATGGGATCAGGTGGAACTGCTGGAAGATAAAGCCGATCTTCTCTGCGCGAAAACGGTTGAGCTCCGCCGGAGTCATTTGCGAAACGTTGCTGCCATGGATCCAGATTTCGCCATGGGTGGGCTGGTCAAGGCAGCCGATCAGGTTCACCAGTGTAGATTTGCCTGAGCCTGAAGGGCCCATGATGGCCAGCCATTCACCGGGCGCCACCGTGAGCGAGACGTTGTCCAGCGCCTTCACTTCAACGTTGCTTTTATAGACCCGAGTTACGTTCCTGATCTCGATCGGCATCTATTCCCCTCTAAGTATCGTGGCCGGTTGGATCTGTTGCAACAGCCGCAACGGCGCGGTGGACGCCAGGAGCGCCAGCACCACGCTTCCCGCAAGGACCGGAATGATCAGCGACGCTTGCGGCCAGATTGCGGCATCAAAGTTCGCGCGGCCGATCCAGAAAGCAACCACGCTTCCGACGATGTATCCCGCCGCTGCGCCGGCAATCGCCAGCAGGGAAGCCTCCGCGGCGAAAAGTACATTCACGGTACGGTTGGAAGCGCCCAGCGCTTTCATCACGGCAAAGTCGCGGCGCCGCTCCAGTACAGAACTGGTAAAGGTGGCGATCATGCATAACATGATCAGCACAAGCACGATCGCTGAGGCCGTTAGCACCACGGAGCGAGTTTTTCCGACGATCGAAGTCTGCGCCTGCGTGATCTGCCGCACTGGCTTAACTTCGAGTCCGGGTAGTGCTGCGACAAGCCGGTCAACTTTGGCTTGAACTTCCCTGGGACGTCCTTCAACTCGCACGAGGGCGGTGTTCGGCTCAACTCCGGCCAGCGACGCGAACGTCGCGCGGTCAAGATAAATTCTGCTGTCGTCATCTGAGCCTGACGTGAAGATCGCCTGCGGCTTGATTTCAGTCTTGTGTCCGGCGAAGTCGATGGCAAATGGCTGGCCTGCCGGCGAGTAGCGCTCGGCGACACGCGCGCCTATCAGAGCGTCGCCACTGGCATTAACTTCCCGCACTGACCACCAGGAGTTCAGTTCACGGATATGTTTCAGATCTGTGCCGGCTGCGACAACGCGCGTGTTGCCGGGAGCGTTCGCAATCGCGTAGGCGACGGGAACAGCCGTGCCCTGTCCGGCAAGAACATGATTCACTTTTGCCAGCGCGTCAGCGGTCAAAGGCCGTTGCGGCGCAGTCACGATTACGTTTGCGCCGAAGCTGCGGAACTCGCGGCTCAGCTTATTTTCGAGATCGTAGTAGACGGTAAGCGCGGCGGTAGCAATCGTCGCCACCACGGCGACCGAAATCAGTGCAGTAAGCGCGCGGTCCTTACGCACCCATGCCGCCTTCACCAGCATGCGCAGGAAAAGCTGCTGGCGGCTCATGCGTCACCTCGCAGGACTACCGCGGGATCAAACTGCATGGCCTTGCGTACGGCTCCTATGCTGCCTACCAGAGTCACAAGAAGCGCGGCGCAGATCACCAATGCGAGAACAACCGGCTGCACCGCAATGGCCGAGCCGAAGACCGTCTGACCAATCCGATGCGCCAGCGCCGCGCCGCCGAAGAAACCAATCACCGCTCCCGCCACTGCAAGAAAAGCTGCTTCGGTCAGAAACAGGGAAGCGACTGAGCCGTTGCTCGCGCCCAGGGATTTCATCAATCCCACTTCATGACGGCGCTCAAGGATCGTTGCGGCCATCGCGGCTGAAACTGCCAGAGCCGACGCAAGCAGCGCAGCCAGCGTAAGCAACAGCATCATGCCGGAGATCCGCGAAAGCACCTTGCCCTGGTTCTGTTCCACCTGGCGAATCTGGTCCACGCGCACATTGGGCAGAGCTTCGTGAATCTGGAAAGCGATCGAATTCGCGTACGGAGTACAGTACCAGCGGTCGCGATCAGCGGGCTTCAACTTCTCGGGATCGCGACGCGCAAACGCATCTTCCGGCTTGGTTTTTGCGCTCACCACCACGCGACGCACCTTGTTTGGCTTGCCGACGATCTGCTGAACCACGTGCAGCGGTGCCACCAGCGCCTGGTCCTCGGCTCCGCCGGTGTTCAGGATGCCGCTCACGCGCAGCTTGCGGCCCTGAACTTCAACTTCGCTGCCCGTGGTGAGACCGTTCTCCTGAGCCAATCTGCTGCCAGCCAAGACCTCCGCATTCGCGCCGGAAGGCTGTTCATCTTTCGGCCACGAGCCCTCCACCTTCCACCAGCCGTTGACGCTGCGTGCTCCCGTCGAGAACTCTTCTTTTCCATACTGAAGCGGCTGATCAAAGTAAGTGCCGATCAGGTCGGCTTTGAAACTCCGGCTGTTAAACTCCACCGTCTTCTGATCGGTCAAATAGGGAACGAAGCCTACGATACTGTTCCCCCAGAAGATGCCTTTCATTTTGGGCAGATCAGATTCGGTGATGTATGCACCTTCACTCGCCGGCTTCAGGTCAACGCCGCCAAGATTTACGTCCAGCGTGTCTTCTATTGGCGTGAGAACTAGGTTGCCGCCATTCCGTCGCAGATCGTCACTGATTTTGTCCCCGACATCGGTACCAACGGCGATCATGGCAGTGGCAATGCACATCCCCAGGGCGATGGCCAGCAGGGCCATGCTCTTGCGCCTCTTCTGGCGGCGAAATGACTCAAAAAGCAGACGGAAAAACATCTAGTGAGAGAATTGCGCAACCTCGGTGCTCAAATCCGTGACATTTATCACGACAGAGTCGCCGTCTTGCGTGGATTGCAGCGGTATCGGATTGCAGCCACCGGGCTGTCCGACCGTCTGCGAGTTGATGGGTGCGGCGCAGTTCTTGCAAACAATGCCGCTGCCAGATTTATAAAAGCCCACGGAACCGCAGATCTGGCAGGCGTCAAAAATTGACGCGACTTTGCCGTCCGGCTTGCGATAAAGCAGGAAGCGCACCTTGGTCCCGTTGACGGTTGCGCTGTAGCGGCGAAGCTCGCCTTCGGCCAGGTCTTTGGTCGGAATCACCGTCTTGCCTGAGCCATCAAAGCTCACTTCGGCAGCAGGGGAGAGGGCGGTTACGCTCTTGGTGTAAACGAATTCGGCTGTCACCATCAGGATGAACACGAATGCCGAGACCACCACCAGGTTGGCCCACAGCCGTTCCCGCCGCGCTGACCACTGCTGCTTGCGCTCTTCCGCCTTAGAAGCGGGAGCCGCGGCCGCCGCGGGCGCAGCCTGCCGCCGCTTGTACTCGAGCAGGATCATCAGCGCCACCAGCGCCAGCATGGTGACAGGGAAGAAGTAGTCGTTGCGGACGATGGGACCGATCATCGCCATCTCGGCTTTGCTCGATGGCAGCACGCCGGTCTCGGAAAGCTCATGCAGTCCGGAAAGGATGAGCTGGGCCGCCACAAAGAACAGGATGATGGTGGTCACGCGGAAGAACTTGCGCAAGTCGATTCGCACGCTGCCCTTCACGAACACCACGCCGAAGACCACCGCCAGCGCTACGCCCAGCAGGGTGCCCAGAAAGCTCAGCAGTTCGGTGGAATTCAGCGTCACGCCGGAAAGGATGACCACAGTCTCAATGCCTTCACGGAAAACCATCAGGAAGATGAAGGCAAACAGGCCCCACTTCGATCCGCCGCCGGCGAATGCGCCAACTTTGGTTTCAATCTCGCCCTTCAGCTTGCGCGCGGTGCGCATCATGAAGATCACCATGCCGATGACCAGCACGGCGGCAATCAGCATGACCCAGCCTTCGAAAGTGTCCTGGGTAATGGGCAGGTAAGAGAGCACAACCGCTCCAGCTACACTGGCCAGAAAGGCTGATACCAGGGCGGCATAGACGGTTTTGCGAAGATCCGGGCGGCCTATCTTCTGCAGGTAGACCAGCGTAATGCCGACAATGAGCGCGGCTTCAACCCCCTCGCGGAGGGTGACCACTAAGGCCTGAAACATGGTGGCTCAATCTTGAAAATGAATTTCAATTTCAATTTCAATTGTACCCAGCTCCCAAACCCGAGTCAATCAAATGAAAATACAGGTCTTCCCACGACCACCCCTGCTGATTGTGCACCTCTGAAACATCTTTCCCCCAGGTTTTTCGCGTCTAACCAGCCGTGCTAAGGGTTCAGGTGTGTCGTTCCGCACAGGAAATGGCTGCTCTCCGTCCGGTCTGGGAAGAACTCGCCGCCCAGCAGGAATCCACGATTTTCCAGAGCTTTGACTGGAACCTGCTGGCTGCCCGCATGTTCGCCGAAAGGGAAGTCCCGCACGTGGTTTTCGTGCGGACCTCGAACGGCATGGCAATCGT
>DATAEJ010000204.1:0-3305 GCA_036258095.1 Candidatus Angelobacter sp.
CATGGTAAAAATTTGCGCCCGATTTTTCTATCAAAGTGGCGCGATCCCAGGTGTTGAAGCTCTTCACTAGTGAACCGGAAGCATCGAACGAATTACCCAGCTTATTCGCATCCCACTTCCAGCTATATTGCACGCTGGCTCGCTCCGGGCTCAGCATGGTTATCTTGATGATTTCCGCGAGTTGTCGATTCGCCAGAGGTACTACATAAGCTTCCGTGCCGTCTTTCTCTTTGGTCTTGGTGACGTCTGGAATGTCCGATAGAAGTTTCTGACCTTCAACGGTGAGGGTAACCGGGGTTGTGCGTCCATTGAGCTTGCCCAGCTTAATGATGCCTGCTTTGTCGAGCAGGCGATAATGCGGCGCCTCCGGGCGCTCCTCAACGCTGGCTTTTACCAGGCCGGTGTGAAAATGAACGACAGCCGGCCCTTGCGCTTTCAACGATGCCACGATCACGGCAGAGGCTTGGTCTGTACCGATCACCTGCTTGTTCTGCCAGACGTAATAGCCCGCTACTCCTACGAAGACCAGGATCATGGTCACGATCAGAAGAAGTGGGACGACCGAAGATTCGCGTTTTTCGAGCTCAATTTCCTGTTCAAACATCGCAGTCCTCCCCGCCAGAGCCGCCTTCTTTATGGCCTGTGCGTCCGGCCCAATAGAATTCTGGACTGAACTGCTCATAGCAGGATGTGATCGTGCTCACAACGCAGTGGTCACATATCACAAGGGGCAAGGCGATAAACCAGGTCTGCGTCGCCATCAAATGGGACCCCACGGCACACAATATCCGGGACTGCACTTGAATTGTGGGTTTGCCCGTATCCAGGAGTTTCTGCGAATCGATTCCCAAAGCCGACTTCCGTAGACCAATCGCTGCAGCAAAACCCCCGACGCATGCGCATGCATCACGTCGCTAGACTTGCGCGTACATGCGCCCACGATGGCCGTCGTTCACACGGCATTCTTATAAATGCTAAACGCCGCGCCGCACGTAATCACATTCTTGCGAAAAAGAAGCGCTCGGGGCCACTGGGCGCTTTTAGGACTGCGCCTACTTCGATTCCTTAATGATGGCACCCGCAGCGTTGCCGGCCACGACCCAGCTTGCCGACCCGGCCACGACGGCTTCATCCTCAAACCAAAGGAATCCAAAGTCGTCGATGCACTCCGGAAAATCCGGCTTGATGATGATGTATCCCGGAATCACGGCACCCGGGATGTAAGCATTGTCGGCGCGATTGTTGCTGTACGTCATTGTCTTCGAGACCGTACCGACTCCAGCTACATACGAAGTGCTAGATACCGGGTGCGTGCCGACAATGTAGTTGACGGCGCGAATTGTGTATTCGGGGCTGACGAGATCCGGAAATGCCTTGTGCAGGAAATACATTCGGATCGCCATGTCCACCACGGCGCCCGATCCGCCCCAGGTGCCAAGGCTCGGGGGCACGCCGAACGGGGTGGCGTCCAACCGCTTGTCCAAACCTGCCATGTATGTCTTCACCGCTTCATGCATTTGATCTTTCGCGCTCGCGTCCAGATAAGGCAATGCCCGGACTGCTGTCCAACCATGGAGGTCCATCTGCCGCGGAGTGATCATCTGAGGGAATAATTCCTTCAGACGGGACTTGTATGGCTCGGCACCACTCGTGGCGATGGTCAATTCCAGAGCCGCAGCCCAGTCCAGTTCGACGCCAGGCCCGCCATGGCCGAAGCCCGCCGGCGCAGCCGGTTGTGCGTTAGTGGTGCCGGAGCTTGTCGGAGCGCCCGAGCTGCCCGCTGGCTTACGAGCGCCTTGAGCGCCAGCGACCACACCCTGAGAGGCAGCCAGCACACCACCAGCGGGCGCACCTGCCGGAGCATCACCCTCTGAGCCACCGGTCGGATACTCCCTTGGGTGAGCCTTCGTGTCGTTCCATGCTTTGATCGCGGTGTCCAGACAGTCTTTCGCTAATGCGTCGTCCCAGCCTTTCAGAGTATCCGCCGCTGCAGCCAGCGCCGCAATGGCGTTCCACTGGAAATAGGGGTTGTTAGTAGTGAAGATCCAGCGATCGTCCGGCTTCCCGGAGTAGTCGCCGTTGGTTTCGTTCGGGCCGAGCTTGGGGTCGTAAATGCGGCCGTCAGTTTTCGACGCGCCGTCGCCTACCTGTGTGTACTGGCGCAGATCTGGTTCATGAGTGCCGCGGATAGCATGACCGAGATTGTGAAACTGCGCCAGGATGAGCAATGCGCCGTGCTTGACTTGCTGCACGGTGTCCGGCACGCCATCGGGTCGGTGCATCTCAACCTCACGGGCCGCTTCATCCACCGTAAGCTCGTCATACTTGAGATTGAATTCGCGATACGCCAGAGCGAGGCTCTGAATCACGCTCAGCTGCGCGGGTTCCTCGAGGTCGAAGTCGCCGGCATCGTACCAGCCGCCCACGTTCATCCCAGGGATGTGATCGCCGCCTTTGTACTTTCCGTCCGCTGCTGTCGCCTGATTCCAGCCGTCGAATTGCTCCCCAACTACAGGCGCCACACGGCCATCGTCCAGGTGCGAAGCACCGTGCCACATCCGATAGCCCTCGCGAACGGAAACGTGATCCATCTGCTCCGCAATGTGATGGTCCAGGCTGTCCTGCCAGATGTTAGCGTAAGCTTCCTTTGAGATGGGGAAGGGCGCTGTACGCTGGTCTGCGTACTCGATTACATAAAGGCCGGGATCCTTCACCGGGGTGAAGTCGAATTTCGAATAGACGTACCGCAACCAGGGCGTTGAAGGCGTAATTGGACCCTCGAACACCTGCTTGTAAGATCCATCTTCTATCAGGCGCAGCACTCTGGCAGTTTTCGGGGCGTTGTACTTCGGGTCGAGTTCGAGCACCGCCAGCTTTGAGAAGTTCGGCGCATAACCGACCTGGCTGTGCGCGATCATCGGCGGCCGCGTCCAGTTCGGAATCACGTCCGGCCTGATGTGCCAGACGATGGCGCCGGTGGTTTTGCCCGAGGGGATCAGCGAACGCAACACGAACCAGCCGTTCTGCGCGCGATCGCGTCCATCGAACAACATGAGGTTAGCTGTATCCGAAACTATATTCACTCGGGCTAGCGGGTCGTCGACTCCCAGGGTGATGATCTTGCCCTCGGCGAACGGCAGCGGCTGAGTGTATCCCTTGGCCTTATCCCAGTCCTCCAGGTAGTATGCCTTCTTCGGTTCGTCGGACAGCGGCAATACTTTGACCATCGGGTCGTTGGGCGTGCGTGGGAATATGCCGGCTTTGTTCCCCTCCACAAGGTACGTTTTGCCCATGTAAATGGAGGG
>DATAEJ010000205.1:0-4479 GCA_036258095.1 Candidatus Angelobacter sp.
GTCATCTTGCGATGGTGTATTTTCTGCTCACGAACGTATTTTCGGACCGCCGCCAGGTTCGAAGCACTCACGCTAAAGGCGCCGTACCCGCCCTGCCAGCCGAATCGTCTTCCATGCTCCCCATCCAGCGCGACGAATTCGATTTGATTACCTTCACCGCTTCGGCCAGCGCGATCACAGGTGGCAGTCGCACCACGAGATGCGCGTGGTCTTCCATGCCGTTGATATCGAACGGGGTCATCCGAAGGTTCCGGCAGATGCCAGCCATATATTTCCATAAATCGGGCTGCACTGGTTCGGGAATGAGGCTGTGCCGATCCTTGGTTCCAAATACGATGTGGAGGTAATTGTGGGTTGACGTGTGGGCGATTCGTTTGTACGGTCTCGCTAAGATCTACGAATGGGCTTCCTGCCAACTAAGACAGAACAGCCACCACACGGATCAAGACAACCTTGTGGTCTGAAGCGTGTAGCGGCACGACTTTCCCGCATTGATGTTGTTAAGCCGCGTAATCTCATCTTCTGCCATCAGCTTGGACGACATCACTTTTACGACGGCGATGCTGTTCTCAGGCGCTCCCTGATCAAGAGGTAAATCGATCCTGATAATGGCATGCACGTGAGGGTATTTTGAGTGGGGCTGTTCAGCGTTCGTCATCGCAAAGGAAGTCTATCACCGCTATAAGTCGCAATGTTGCCCGCCACTACAGCCCCTTCAAAAACTTCTTCGCTTCTTCCAATTGCGGAAACAGCTTCTCATCCGCCTGAAATTCTCGTGAATGTACGCAACGCCGGCTTCCCCGCATCTTCACCGGATGCCGCAGGTGCAGCATCTCGTGATAGACCAGATACTCAATCGCATACTTCGGCACCTCCGGACGGTCAAACACCCGGCTCACCACAATCGTGTTGTGTGCCGGATCGTAGTGTCCCAGGCTCTGCCGTGAGTGGTTGCCGCTCCAGGTCATCTGCGGACGCGCCATGAGCCCGTGAAAAAAACGCCGGTTCAAATCTTCAAAGATTTCTTCCAGGTGGTAGTGCTCGCCTTTGGGAGTGTCAATCCGCTTGCGTCCGCGCATTTGCCGGATCAGGTGCATTTTGCCGGCTACGGCCGGGCTCCCGGAATGCTTTCGATACCGTGCTGCGTGCCCGGGATCAATCTCCTTGCGGTACAGCTTGGCCACCAGGATATGAAGGATGGCATGCAGCACCGGCTCCGGGGCGCCTTCCAGCAGGTCAGAAAGGCGCACAAAGATCTTTCCCTGCCGCAGCCGTATGGTGTTGTTCAGGTTGCTGAAGGGAAAGAACCGGATCTCAAACTCCGGCATGGGCGCGCGCGGCCGCAGTTCGCGATAGACAACTTCAAAAAGGTCCCGTAGGCGTGGCTGCATCGAGTGGTTATGGCTGGGGCTGTGTAAACGATCTGAAGCTCGTTTCTTTGTGGGTATCTCGTTGATACTGATAAATTAATTCCTTCTTTATCTGCGTTGATCTGCGTTCATCTGCGGCAAAATTACTTTGGTTTTTCTTCCTGCTTCTCCGCTGAGTACTCCTTCAGCGTCTCCATGCTGGCCTTCAGCCCGTCCATGGCATCCTGCAAGGCAAACGAATACTCATGCGCTTCCGCCTTCGCCTGGGCGTCGCTATCGGCGTCATGTTGTAGCGAGCGCAGCCGGGCGCTGAACCGGTTTTCGGCCGACGTAAGCTCCCGCAAGCCCTTCTTGTACTCCTTGAGCTGGTCCTTATCCAGATGCTCGCTCTGATACATGTCAAGGTTGTCATCGATCTCGTCAATCAGGGCAGAGAAGTCCTCCAGCAGATCGTGGACCTTCTGGCCTCGGCCGGTTGCTTCCTTTGGATCGCTGCGCACCGAATCGATCTTGTCCAGCCGCGCTTCCGTAAATTCAATGAACAGTTTCAGCCTCTTGCCCGGCTCCAGCCGCGCTTCGCGAAGCTTGTCGGCCTCGGCATCTGTCAGCGGGTCACGCTTGCCGGCCCATGCGGCTGAAGCCAGCAGCAGTAGAGCAAGCACGATTCTTGCAGCCTGTTTCATTTCGGTTGCTCCTGTTTCGCTCGCTTCCTGGGCGAGAACATTGCATCGAGCAGGTCCTGGCGATAGTCGGCGAGCTTTTTTTCGAGCTTCTCCAGTGCCGAACGGTCTTCGGCGGCCAGTGTTCGCCGCACCACCTCCATGTGTCGCTGCGTTTCACGCAGATGGATTTCCACTTCCTTCATCTTCTTGCGCGTGTGCAGCGCCTCATCGTGAGCGGCTGTGGCGTGCTCGAAAGATTCCTGGATGATGGCGTGGGCCTTTACAGATTGTCCCGCTACAAACTGCTGGTCGGCCATGTCCACCAGTTTGTTCGCCAGTTCGCCGTTAAGTTGTGCCCGGTGACCATTACTTGCCTTGGCAATCTCTGCCTTCAGCCGCTCAATCTCCTGCGGCGACACGCGCTGTGGAGTGGGAGTAGGCTGAGCCGCCGGCTCCTCAGGCTGTGCCACTGGAGTCGGTGTGGGCGTCGCTGACTGCTCCGGCTGCGGTGCCACTGGAGTCGGTGAGGGAGTCACTGACTGCTCCGGTTGCTGTGGCGGTGGAGTCGGTGTGGGAGTCGCTGGCTGCTCCGGCTGCGGTGCCACCGGAGTCGGCGAGGGCGTCGCTGATTGCTCCGGTTGTTGCGCCACGGCAATGAATCCCAGGGCCGCGATGGCCAGAACGAAAATGGAGTGTCTCATCACTGTGGTTGCAGCGCTATCAGCCGGTGGCGCGCCTGAAACTGCTGGTCAGGGAATTGATCACCAGCCACCGCCAGAAACTTTTTATAGTACTCAATCGCCGGCTTGGTGGCATGCATGTGGTCATAGGCGATCGCGCGCAGAAAATACGTCTTCGGATTATCAGGCAGATATTTCGCTCGCGCATCCAGCACGCGAATGGAAAGCTCGTAGTGCTGGTTCTGGCGAGCCGCGTCGGCCAGGTAATCGTATGCGTCAGCAAAATCAGGCTTCAACTGGATGGCCCTGCCCAGCTCGGTTTCCGCATCGCCGTACTTCTGCTGGTAGAGGAGCGCCTGACCAAGCCCCAAGTGTACTTCGGGATCCTGCGGTCTGGCGGGCAGCGCCTGCCGGAATGCACGCTCGGCATAAGGGAAGCGCTTTACCGCCAGATACATCTCCCCGAGTTCCATTGGGATGGCAGCGTCCGCGCCGGGCTTATTGAGCTTCTCCAGTTCGGCGATTGCTTCCGCCTTCTTGCCCTGATCGGAAAGCAGCCTTGCCAGCTCAACACGGGCATTGGCATCGTTCGGAACCTTCTCAACGTACTTGAGCAGCCACGGCTCGGCTTCCTGGTAACGCTTCTGTCTGGCCATCAGTCTCACCAGCTGTGCCATTCCCTGGGCATTACCCGCGTTGGCGGCTTTCAGGAAATGCTGCTCGGCAGCGGCGGGTTCATTGGCTTTCACCAGTGCCTCACCCGCTCTCACGGAAAGCTGGGGGTCGGCGGGCAGAAGTTCGGCGGCCTTGTCGAACGCTTCTGCCGCGGCTTTGGGATCACCGGCTTCCTGCACTTCGGCCAGCGAGAGCCACGCTTTCCCAGTGGCTTGAGCGCCTCCGGCCATCGGCTTAAGTTCGGTTGCGCGCTTGAGTACAGGGATTGCAGCGGCGGTATCGCCGCTCTTCGCGAGAGTCAGGCCAAGGTTGAGATGGGCCTCAAACCACGTGGGCACAATCTCTGTGGCTTTCCGGTAGGACGAGACCGCTTCTGTGGTCTTGCCGAGATGGCTCTGTGCGAATCCCAGGTCGAACCACGCTTGAGGATTCTTTTCCTGCATCGCCAGCGTGGAGTGAAGCTTTTCTTCCGCTTCAGCATATTGCTGTTTCTGCAGCAACGCCTCCGCCTGTGCCACCGGGTCAGTGGCCGGCCGCTGCGGCAGCATAGAGGTGGCCAGCAACAGCAGGGATCCGAGTTTAATGATGCCCATTGGAGTGGGAACTCTCATTTTTTAAGATGCGCTTCAACCACTTGCCTGTATGGGATTTGGAGCATTGTGCCACAACTTCCGGCGAACCGGTTACCACCACCTGGCCGCCTTTGTCGCCGCCCTCCGGGCCGAGATCGATGATCCAGTCCGCGGTCTTGATCACTTCCATGTTGTGCTCAATCACCAGGACGGAACCGCCTGCCTCAATCAGCTTGCGGAAAGCCGCAAGCAACTTGCTTACGTCGTCGAAATGCAGCCCAGTGGTGGGCTCATCAAAGATGTAGAGCATGCCCTTGCCGGCGCGGGCGCGCTTGCGCTGCTCTTTTTCCTCGTCGGTCTCGGGCTCGAAGTCGCGCTGCCGCACTGCGGGAATCAGGTGCGCCGCCAGCTTCATACGTTGCGCTTCGCCTCCGCTGAGCGTCGTTGCCGATTGTCCCAACCTCAGGTAGCCTAGTCCCACTTCTTCTAAAACCCGCAGCTTGTCGACGATCTTCGGATG
>DATAEJ010000206.1:0-6449 GCA_036258095.1 Candidatus Angelobacter sp.
AAGTGTGCGCTCGAACAAAAGCAAGATTCTCAAATTATGGGCTCTTAGAAATCGCCTGGTGCCGGGAGAGGAATTGTTTGCGGCAAGCTGGAAGGGGAGAAGGCTCACCTGCCGCGGGGGCGGAAGGCGTCAAGGGGACACCCAGAGAGAGGACGCCATTGACCTTTCCAAAGGGAGCGAGGCCTGAATCCAGAAATATGCCATAAGGCTTGCTTGCGTCTCTATTCCCGACCCCACCTTTGGACGGCCCGCAGCCTTGTTCCCGGGAATCGGTCCAGGATTCCCCACCCGAGTCAGTTACTTCCAGGCTCAGGATCTCTTTTTGAGGAAGGTACATGGCCGCCAGATCGTAGCCGAATTGCGGCGCCTGCATGGCGTGAAGATTCCCGGTGAGCACGAGCACGAGGTCCTGTGCGCGTGCTGTACCCAGCGAACGCAATGCGTTTCCCATTGCCTCTTCTCGTGCAGCAGCTGTTCCTTTGTAGGGCGCATCGAAGGCAACAACCTTTAAGTCGGGCTGCAGGCTGCGAAGCTCCCGCAAAGAGACCAGCAGCCGCAACATTGCCTGACTGGCTCGGCCATCCATAACCTCTTTCCAGCCGGGAAGCTGAAGCAGCGATTCCTGCGACTTTGCAAGATCTTTGGCTGTGAGAACGTCATCCAGGGCTGCCTGTTCACTGCTTGGACGCTCCAGGGCGACGGTGACGTGCTTTCCGTGCGCAATGGCATCGCAGACAAGATCATGAAACGCAGCAGGAGTTTCATTGGAACCGTGCAACTCGCCGATGAGCACCCAACGCAGCCCGGCCTTCGACCATATCTGACCTGCGCCTGGTACAGGCGAACAGGCTTTGCTTGCCGCGGCGGCGTTGGTCACTACTCCGAGGACGAGGAGGAATGGAAGTACGATTCGCATGGACGGGAGTTTAGCATTTTCGGTTCTGAATCAGCCTTTGCGCCGGCGGCGAGTCCTGCGCGAAATCGAAGGAGCCCGTAGCTTTTGGAGAGGAAGATTGGTCGGGGCGAGAGGATTTGAACCTCCGACCCCCTGCGCCCAAGGCAGGTGCGCTACCAGGCTGCGCTACGCCCCGACAAAAATGACGGCTGCGGAGAGGGCCGTCATTTGTGATTATAACCCACGATTAGAGCAGGGCCGGGTTTGCGCCACACAAGCTGGAATTCGCAGACTAGGGCGGCTGCGCTCCACGATTCACGAAGCCGATCACGCCGGCTATTTCGCTGTGGCAGCGGGCGCGAGCTTCTTAGCCGCTTCTGTAAGCGCGATGATCAGATCTTCCAGGTGACGATGGCCGGTGAGGTAGCTGATCACCATCACGCGGATCACGCTGCGTCCGTTGACCATGGTGTTCGATATCCAGCGGCGACCGTCGCGTGTAACTTCCTGCACAACGGCTTCATTAGCAGCGCGGATCTGTTCTTCGCTGGCGCCGGGCAGTTTCACGCGCAGGTTGATGATGGGAAGAACCTGCGGAGCCGCCAGTTCAAACAGCTCCAGTTTGCGGATTGCGTTGGCGAAAAAGCGCGCCAGCTTGAGCTGGTGATCTATCAGTTCTTCATAAGCGCGGCGGCCGTGCACGCGCAAGGTGAGCCAGAGCTTGAGGGAGTTCATGCGTCGCGACCACTGCGCCGAGACCTGGAAATTGTCCGGAATGGGAGCGGCGGTTGCCGTCTTTGGCATGTAAGGTGTGGCGACGCCAAAGGTCTGGCGCAGCAGTTCCGGATGTTTCGTGAGCACGACACCGGCGGCAAACGGCATGGCGAGCCATTTGTGCGGGTCGAGCGTGATGGAGTCGGTAAGCTCGATTCCGTCGACCAGGTTCCGGTGCTGGTCAGAAAAGATTGCGGCAGCGCCGTAAGCGCCGTCGAGATGCAGCCAGAGACGGTGCTTCTTGCAGATGGCCGCGAGCGCGCGAATGTCGTCAATGGCACCGGAATTGGTGGTACCCGCGGTGGCCACGACGCAGAAGGGCGCGAATCCGGCAGCTTTGTCCTCGGCGATCTGGCGTTCGAGTTTGTCAGGATCGAGCTGAACGCGGTCATTCACCGGGATGCGCCGCAGGGCCTTGCGGCCGAGGCCGAGCAGGCCGGCGGATTTATCGAGCGAGTGGTGCGATTCGGCGGAAGCGTAGAGCACTGGCCGGGCGCTGAGCGAGGCCACTCCGTCTTCAATGGCAGAAGGGAAGTGAGCGGCCAGAGCCAGGGCGAGAGCGCTGAAGTTGGCTTCATTGCCGCCGCTGGTGAAAGTGCCGTCAAAAGCGGTGTTCCAGCCGACACGCTCACCCAGCCAGCGAACCGTCTCTTTTTCGATCTTGGAGGCCAGCTGCGAGCGCGCTAGGCTGGCGAGCTGCGGATTGAGAGCCGCGACGAGCCCTTCCGCCAGCACGGCCATATACGTGGGCGTGGGATTCATCAGGCCGAAGTAGTTGGCGCTGGGAACGTGAAAGCCTTTTTCCGTCAGCTCCAAGCAAATGTCATCAAGAACGCGCCCGGCGTCTTCGCCCAGTTCGGGGAGGCTATCTTTCAAATCGGTGAACGTGCGCTCTTCAAGCGGGAGCTGTACGGGACGGTTGGGCAGGCTGGAAAAGTAAGCGTCAATGTGGTCAATCAGCTGGTAACCAAGCTTGCGGCGGGTTGCAGAGTCAAATTCAAAAGACATAAGGAGATTGGTAATTGAGTAATTTGGAATCGAGTAATTTGAAAAGCGGAGCTTTCCCGGATTCTCAGACGCCGATCATTGACGACGACTTGCGAATATTCAATTACCAAATTACCCGATTACGAATCTTTGATGAATTGAGCGTCGCCGAAAGTGCCAATTATTTCTTTTCCGCTGGAGCCGGCTCATCCACGACAATCTCCTGGATCGCCTGCGGCCGGAGCAGCGGGAAGAGGATCACATCGCGAATTGATTTTGAGCCAGTCAGCAGCATGGTGACGCGGTCAATGCCGATGCCCTCGCCGCCGGTAGGCGGCAGGCCGTACGAGAGCGCGCGGATGTAATCTTCGTCCATGGCGTGAGCTTCTTCGTCGCCCCGTTCTTTTTCACGGAGCTGCTGCTCGAAGCGACGGCGCTGCTCTTCCGGATCGTTGAGCTCACTAAACGCATTGCCAATCTCAAGCCCACCGACAAAAAGTTCAAAACGCTCCACCCAGTCGGGTTCTTCGCGCTTGTTCTTGGAAAGTGGCGAGATGGCGACAGGGAAGTCATAGAGGATTGTCGGCTGGATCAGGTGATCTTCTGCAACGGCTTCAAACATTGCTGCAATCGTCTTTCCGGCCGGATCTTTGGGATCGTAAGGCATGTGCGGATGGTGTTTGGCGTTGAGGCGATGGACGAGCTTGCCGACGGATTCCGCGCTCGCAAAGTCGGACATCTCCGGTTTCGGGGCAGCCTCTTCCGGCCAGTACTTGATGATGGCTTCGCGCATGGAGAGGCGCTGCCAGTTGGCGAAGTCGATTTCATGGCCGTTGAAGGTGGTCTTCGTTGTGCCGTTCACGTCCTGCGCCACCTGGGAGAGCAGATCTTCGGTGAGCTGCATCATGTCCTTGTAATCGGCGTAGGCCTGGTAGAACTCGAGCATGGTGAACTCAGGGTTGTGCTGGGTGGAGATGCCCTCATTGCGAAAATTGCGATTGATTTCGTACACGCGCTCGAGGCCACCGACGACCAACCGCTTGAGATAGAGCTCCGGGGCAATGCGCAGATAGAGGTCGATATCGAGGGTGTTGTGGTGCGTGACGAACGGACGCGCCGCGGCGCCGCCGGCGATGGGCTGCATCATGGGCGTTTCCACTTCCACGTAACCGCGCGAATCGAAGAAGCGCCGCATGGACTGCACGACTTTGCTGCGTTTGACGAAGACTTCGCGCACGTCCTGGTTCATGATCAGGTCCACGTAGCGCTGGCGGTAACGGAGTTCCACGTCCTGAAGGCCGTGCCATTTTTCGGGCAGCGGCAGCAGGTCTTTGCTGAGGAAAGTAATGGTTTCAACATGGATGCTCAGCTCGCCGGTCTTGGTGCGAAACAGATATCCGGTGACGCCGATGTGGTCGCCGAGGTCGAGGAGTCGGTAGAGATCGAAGCCTTTGTCGCCGACGGCGTCCTTCTTTACGTAGATCTGGAGCTTCTGGCCGCCCTGCTGAAGATGAGCGAAGCCGGCCTTGCCCATAAGGCGCAGGGCAATGATGCGGCCTGCGACTTTGACATCGACGTGGCCTTGTTCCAGCTCTTGGGCGGATTTCGGGCTGAAGCTGGCGAGGATGTCAGGGATGGTATGGGTGAAGTCGAACTTGTGCGGGTAGGCCTGCTGGCCCAGGGCCTCAATGTCGCGCAGCTTCTGCTGGCGCAGCTCGTAAATCTTCTTTTCTAAGGACACAGTTGCCGTTTTCTCCGGATACGTAAACTTCTGATTATAGCGGAGAAGAAAAATCCACCACGGGGGCACGGAGACGAAGAAAATCGGGTGATCGGGTGATCGGACGCCGTAGAGTCGGGTCAACAGGCCAGGGTGATAAAAAACCTCCGGCGAACAGAAGAGGCGCGCTGGGTCCCTATTGCATTCTCGGCGGTGGACAGGCGCGCAATGGGTCGTTGTAATCGCTTGCAGGGCGTTTGGGCGAGGGGCAGCACTGTCCAATTTCGCTATTGCTTCTATGAGCGAAAGGATGGTAACATCCGAGAGATTTCCTGAGGGGAATTGCCGCGCGAGCGGCGCAGGTCTTTGACAATTTAGCTGCTAGCTGCGGCCTTCTAGCTTGGAGCGGGCCAGCAATCAGAATTCAGCCGGATTGGGGTGAGCTTTTACGGGAAAAATGGGGGTCGACAGGCCTGTGACAGGCCTGTCGAATTGAGGTTTGACCTTTGTTTTCAACAAAACGACCTACCCCGGGGGTGGGGGGTACGGAAATCGGGTGATCTGGTGATCTGGAGATCGGCTGATCTGTTGATCGGAAGCGCAGCGGGTTTGTGCCCGTCTCTGTACCTGCGAGGTGGATGTTATATTTTTCGCTTATGTCCAAGAAGCGGATAGCGGTTGTTCCGGGTGATGGCATCGGCAAAGAAGTTGTTCCGGCGGCTTTGAAAGTGGTTGAGGCTACCGGCGCGGCGGTGGATTTCACGACGTTCGACTGGTCGGCCGACCGGTACCTCAAAGACGGCACCACCATCCCGGCGGATGGCTTCGCCATGCTGGACCGCGAGTTTGATGCGATCTTCGTGGGTGCGCTGGGCGATCCGCGCGTGCCAACGAATATCCATGCCAAGGAAATACTGCTGGGCATGCGGTTCAAGATGGACCTTTATGCGAACGTCCGGCCGGTGAAGTTGCTGGATGAGTCGCTTTGCCCATTGAAGAGCGTTAAGCCGGAGGACGTGGATTTTGTAGTGATACGCGAGAACACTGAAGGGCCTTACGTGGATGCGGGCGGCGTGCTGAAGCAGGGAACACCTGACGAGATTGCCACCCAGGAGGATTTCAATACTCGCAAGGGCGTGGAGAGGGTGATCCGCTATGCGTTTGAGCTGGCGAAAAAGCAGGGCCGGAAAAAAGTGCTGATGTCGGACAAGTCAAACGTGATGACGTTTGCCGGCGGACTCTGGCAGCGCGTGTTCAAACTGGTGGCGGCGGAGTATCCAGGCATCCAGTCGCAGCACATGTACGTGGATGCTCTTTGCATGCATATGGCGCGCGATCCGAAGCAGTTCGATGTAATCGTGACCAACAATATGTTTGGCGACATCATCACCGATCTGGCGGCTGCTCTTCAGGGTGGGCTGGGAATGGCGGCGAGCGGGAATATCCATCCGGGGAAGACTTCAATGTTTGAGCCGGTGCACGGCTCGGCGCCGCCGTTTGCGGGGAAGAACATCGCGAATCCGATAGGAGCGATCTCGACGGCCGCGATGATGCTGGATCATCTCGGCTTCGCTGCCGAGGCAGAGCGAATCAATCAGGCGGTGCTGGAAACGGTCCGGCAGAAGAAGACGACGCAGGACATTGGTGGAAGCCTGGGAACGAAGGAATCGGCGGATTGGATTGCGAGGCAGGTGTCCGCTTGAAGCGGACGTCAACAATGGTCGTGAGTTGAGAAACTTTTTTGATTGCCGCACTGCTTTATCAATCCAGTCTCTGCAAAATTTTCAGCCGTTCGCTGCAAGAAATTGCAAATTCGCGGATTATTTTCTGCCATTCCGTACATTGTAGGTTCACACGCAATCTATAGTTTGCTATGCTGTGTTTGCGTAGGAGAACGCCCGTTAAATGACATGCACTATCCACAATTCGGTGCGGAGGCTGACAGATCCAATCGTGGGTCTTGGTAGCCTGTGGGCGTTTACCTATTCCATACGCTGACCTCAGGCGCTTAAGTCCTACGCAAACCCTGAACTCCTAAACCGCTGGGTGGCGAAGTCTACAGTTACTTCGACT
>DATAEJ010000207.1:0-4734 GCA_036258095.1 Candidatus Angelobacter sp.
CTACGTTGCCGCGCAGCGCCACGCCATGGATGACTTTGCTCCGTACGCGTTCAAGACCACCGACTTCGGCAAGACGTGGACCAGCATTGTGGGCAATCTGCCGAAAGACAATTACCTGCACGCCATCCGCGAAGACAAGAAGCGCAAAGGCCTGCTCTACGCCGCGACGGAAAAAGGCGTTTACGTTTCCTTTGACGACGGCGCAAAGTGGGAGGCGATGCAAACCAACCTTCCTCCGACGCCGGTGTGGGACCTGGTAGTGCATGACAATGACCTGGTGGCGGCCACGCACGGCCGCTCGTTCTGGATTCTTGACGACATCACTCCGCTGCAGCAGTACAAGCCGGAACTGGCGCAGGCAGACGTTCACCTCTACACGCCCGGCCCGGCCAACCACACCACGTTTGGCGGCGGATTCTTTGGCAGCCCGTTCAGCGGGCAGAACCCGCCGAACGGCGCGGTGATCTACTACTCGCTCAAGACGGCGATTAAACAGGAGAAGAAGCCTGCGGGAGCAGGAGCGAATGGCGGTGCTGCGGGTGCTTCGCCGTCGCAAGCGGCTGCGGGTGAGGCCAAGGCTGCGGCCGCGGGTTCGAAAGAACAGCCCGGAGCGGCGGGAGAGAAGCCATCGGCTCCGCAAGGTACGGCTCCGGAAACCGCGAAAGCTGAAGGCGAAAAAGAAAAGCCTGCTCCGGTCACGCTGGAGATTCTTGACCAGCAAGGCAAGGTGATCCGCAAGTACCCGGCGAAGCGGCAGGACAGTGATGGAGGTCCGGGAGAGGAAGAAGGTTTTGGCCGTCCGCCGGAGCGCGGGCTGCCCACCGAAGCTGGGCTGAACCGCTTTGTGTGGGACATGCGGTATGAAGGCGCGAGCCGCGTGCCGAGGTCGCCACTGTGGGGCGGAAGCACCGATGGTCCGCAGGCTGTGCCGGGACAGTATCAGGTCCGGTTGACGGTGCAGGGCAAGAGCTACACCGCGCCGCTGCAGATTGTGCCCGACACACGGCTGAAAGCCACGCAAGCCGACCTGCAGAAGCAGCTTGACCTGCTGCTGAAGATCCGCGGCAGCGTGACCCAGGCGCACGACGCCATTAACCAGATCCGCGAGGTGCGCGGGCAGATTGAAGCCATGAACAAACGCCTTACCGGGCAACCGCAAGCGAAAGCGGTGGCTGATGCCGGCAAGGCGCTCGACAAGAAGATGACCGAGGTGGAAGAAGTGCTGATCCAGACCAAGGCCAAGAGCGGACAGGACGTGCTGAACTATCCGATCCGGCTGAACAACTATCTGGTGGCGCTGGGCGGCGTGGTGGAAAGCGCAGACACGCAGCCGACGCAGGCTTCCATTGACGTCTACAACATGCTGAGCAAACAACTGGATGAACAGATGGCCAAATGGAAACAGATTCTGGCTACTGACATTCCGGCATATAACGACCTGGTGAAGAAACAGGACGTGCCGGCCATTGTGTTGAAGAAGGATGAAGATAAAGGCCAGTGAACCATATCGGGTGATCGGATGATCCGGTGATCAGGAGATCCGGTTATCGGGTCATCAGAAATACGAGCATTCTAAAAGGACGACGAGGCCGCCCATGAGATCGGGCGGCCTTCGCCGTTCAGGGTCCAGAAGAGAGGGGTGGGGGTGGGAAAAATCATTTTTACTGCGCAGACACGGCATTCACCACGGAGTCACGGAGAAAAGCGGGGAACGAGAGTTGTCAGTCTCATAGACAAGGATCCTGCATTTACTCCACGGGGTTCATGACGCAAACGGTAGACAGGAGACGCTCGAATCCGCCATGTACCAGCGCCGGAGGCGCGGCAGGAGTTAGCCCAGTCCGTTCCCGAGGCGCGCATCGCGCGCTGAGGGATAAGGGCTGGGTAGGGCGCGATCAACACGTTTCCTTGCGCCGCAGGCTGTCGCGCAGCGCAGCGGAGCGACATAAGAGAAGATGAATGAACACAAAAACCCGACGCCATCCCCCTCTAAAGGCTACGTATCTCCGCGTCTCCGCGGTGGGTTCCTACAGTTTCGGATGCTTCAAATGAAACTCCGTCGCGTCCTGGTACGCCTTGGCCAGCGCCAGCATCTTGGCTTCGCCGTACAGGTTGCCGAGGAACGTCAGGCTGAGGGGCGTACCCGGGCCGCCGCCATCGATGTCGCCATTGTCCTGAACGTGCGGCTTGGGAGCATCGTCGCCACGGAAGCCGTTGGGCAGGATCAGCGCCGGATGTCCGGTAAGGTTCGTCAGCAGCAGCTGCGTGCTGTTGGTGGGCGCAACGATCACATCAAACTTTTCGAACACTTTGGCGAACTGCTCCATGGCGAGCGTGCGTGCGCGGCTGGCCTGAATGTACTCCACCGCCGGAATGAAGCGCGCGGTGCGGAAGGTGTTGGGCCAGTCGTGCGCGGTCTGGCCGGTGAGCAGCTTGTCGCGTCCGGTGCGGGTGAGATCATCAAAGGCCGCAGCGGCTTCCGCTTCGAGCATGGAGAGCATGGCGCCGTAAGGCAGCTTGGGCAGCTCCACCGGGATGAGGTTCACGCCCATGCTGCGCAGCTTGGCGATTGCCGCTTCGTCATACTTGTGGTCGTACTCGCGGCGAGCGCGAGACGCGGTGCGGTCAGCAGCTTCCTGCTCGCGCTTCTTTTTTTCCTGCTCACTGAGTTCTTTCTCTTCCTTGGGCGTCTGCTGTTGCGGAGGCGGCTGGATCTCAAAATCTTTTTGCAGGTAGCCGACGCGCAGCTTGCGCCAGTCGATGGTGGCGTCCCAGTTGAAGGCGACGTTCTTCACCGTGCGGTCCTGCTCGTCTGGTCCGTGAATGGCCGAGAGCACCAACGCGCAATCTTCCACCGCGCGGCAGATGGGGCCGAGTTTGTCCATGGTCCAGGAGAGGGCCATGGCTCCGGTGCGCGGCACGAAACCGAATGTGGGCCGCAGGCCGGTGGTGCCGCAGCGCGTGGAAGGAGACGAGATGGAGCCAAGCGTCTCCGAGCCGACGGCGAATGCCACGCAGCCCGAAGCGGTGGCGGAAGCCGAGCCGGCCGACGATCCGCTGGAACCCTGCTGCGTGTACCAGGGATTGCGCGTCATGCCGCCGAACCATTTGTCGCCCAGCGCGAGCGCACCGAGCGTGAGCTTGGCCACCAGCACGGCGCCCGCTTCGTCGAGACGCTTCACCACTGTGGCGTCTTGCTCGAACTTCTGGTCTTCAAAGCCGCCCGCGCCCCACGTGGTGCGATATCCCTTGACGGCGAGCAGGTCTTTCGCGCCCCAGGGAAGACCGTGCAGCGGACCGCGATACTTCCCTGCCGCGATCTCGCGGTCGGCCTCTTTGGCCTGCGCCCTGGCGCGATCTTCCGTGAGCGTGATGACGAAGTGCAGCGTGGGATCGTAGCGCTTGAGCCGCTCGATATACATCTCGGTGAGCGCCGAGGAAGAGATCTTTTTGGTGCGGACGAGTTCGGCGAGCTGTCGCACGGAGTAGAACGCCACGTCTTCAATGTTCTTTGGCGCGGCGCCCGCGGCAGCCGGTGCGGCAGAAATCTTAGGCGGCCGGCGCATGGTCTCAAACTTCATGCCGGGCAGAACGGGATCGAAGAGCACTGCCGGCGCAACATCATTCTTCATGTGGAGCTCAAAGATCTGGTCGTAGTTTTTGGCCGCGTCGTTGAGCGACTCAATCATCATTTCCTTGTATTCGTCGGGGATCTTCACGTCAGCCAGCGCGGCGGCGTTGTCGATCATCTCGCGGGTGATCTTTGTTCCTGTCCCTTTGTCCTTTGCCTGCGCCCAGAGCACTCCGGGCAGAAGAGTTGCGGTAAGTCCGAAACGCGAGCACACGGCGAGGAAGGCGCGACGATCCAGCATGGGGTCTCCAGGAAAATGATTTTGGAACGCGCCATTATAGCCGGATACGGGCGGCATGTGGCTCCTGAAAATAAGCCGGCGTACGCTTACAATGCGCACATGACCGCTCCCGACTTCCGGCCTATGACCGAAGCTGACCTGCCCGCGCTGTTGCCGCTGATGCAGGAGTTTTATCTGGACCAGCACATGCACTTTGATCGCGAGACCGCGGCCACCCGGGTGAAACAGCTGGTGAACAATCCTGAGCTGGGCCGCGCCATGTTGATATCAGTGGGCGATAGACTCGCCGGCTACGTGGTGCTTACGTTCTGCTTAAGCCTGGAGTACGGGCGCTTTGGCCTGCTGGACGAACTCTACATCCTGCCGGCGTTTCAGCGGCAAGGAATTGGCCACGCGGTGATCGCTCAAGCGGAAGCAATCTGCCGTGAGGAGAAGATGACCGCGCTTCGTCTGGAAGTCGGGTATGAGAACCCGGAGGCGCAGGTCCTTTATATACACGCGGGGTTTAAGCCCGATCCGCGGCACATTATGACGAAGTGGGTGAAGGCATGAACACTCTTCTCTTTTCCCGGTCGGATGGTTTAGTCTTTCCGCTTTCCACGGAGGCCCGATGATTTTCGGTCAGATGAAACGGTACGCGATATTTGCTGCTGTGCTGCTGTTCACCGGACTTGCTCACGCCGTCGACTGCTCTGCGCCGCAGGCGGGCGACTACGTCGTGAAGTCGTTCCAGTTCAAGTCAGGCGAGCAACTGCCTGAAGTGAAGCTGCATTACTACACATTCGGCACGCCGCAAAAAGACGCAAGCGGTCGCGTGCGCAATGCCGTCCTGATCCTGCATGGCACCGGCGGCTCCGGTAGG